>JAAZNT010000443.1 GCA_012798145.1 Thermoanaerobaculaceae bacterium
CTTTGAAAAAATATTTTCTGAAAGAAGAATATGTCTGCCTCTTTTAAAATCTTTAATTTTGTAATACCCGCATCCAACTGGCATTCTATCAGGATCAAAAAAGCAGCCGCTTGGAACAATGCCAAAATTTAGAAGAGTCAGGATAGGCGCAAATGGTCTTTTCAACTCAATCTCAAAAGTCAAGTCGTCAAGTTTTCTGATTTCTTTTATTATCTCAAGTTCGCTTCTTTTGGGTGAAACAGGCGCGTTAAAAAGAATTGAATTAATTGTGAAAATCACATCATCGCTTGAAACTTTTTTTCCGTCCGAAAAGAAAAGATCATTTTTCAGTTTTATTCTGATGAGCGTCGGTGAAAGAAACGAGAAAGAACAAACCGCGTCTCCAACCGGCTCCATTTTTTCATTCACGGTGAAAAGCCCTCTGTGGGTTAAGGTCAAAACTCTGTCGGAAGATTGGTCTGTGGCATATCTTGGATCAAAGGTGGAGGGAAAAGACTCAAGGCAAACTGAGATTAAGTCTCCTTTTTCTCTTTTTTTGCAGTTTAAACCAAAAATGAAAATGAGAAACAAAAGAAATATAAAAATTTTTCTTTTCATTGCTAATTATATTCTTAACTGAAAAATCAGAGCCAAGCCAAAGACTAAAATTTAAAGCCCTTCTTCTCCCGGCGTTATGCTGCCCAAGATAACCGGCTTTTTTGCTCCCGTTGCAGAAGGAACATTTCCTCTTTTATTCATAAGAGTTTCATTTGCCAAAAAAGCATATAATACTGCTTCTTTGGCTTTTCCAAGAATTGGATAGTCATTTATTGTATTGACAACGAGGTTGGGAAAGTTCGCCCTCAATCCTTCAAGTATCGCTTTATTTTCAGCCCCGCCGCCAGAAACTATGATCTCCTCGTAAGAGTGGTCTTTCTGAATTATGTGTTCTTTAATCCCAATTGTGATAGTTTTAATTGTAAAATCAGTCAATGTCGCTATGGTGTTTGCCGGTGGCAGCGTTGGATTTTCCTTTATAAGTTTTTGGAAAAACAGTCTCCCGAATGTTTCCTTGTCAAGAGATTTTGGCGGCTCTTTCTTAAAGTATGGATGAGCCAAAAGTTTCTCAAGAAGTTCTTTTATAACAACTCCCTGTTTTGCAATAACCCCATTTTCGTCAAAAGATTTTTTGCCCTCAGAGAAGTGAAACACCGCTGCATCAATAAGTGCGTTTCCGGGGCCGGTGTCAAAAGCGATGATCTTCTCAATCGGCGCAGAAGCAGGGATTCCAGTGACATTTGCAACTCCGCCGATATTCAACAGAACTCTTCCTCTCGCCCTGTGGCTGAAAAGGACAAAATCTAAATATGCCACAAGTGGCGCTCCCTGTCCTCCCGCAGCCATATCTCTCGAGCGAAAATCTGAAACCACTATTTTCCCTGTTCTTTCTGCCACTATTGCAGGATTCCCTATTTGGAGTGTCCCGCTGATTTTGTATCCCGGAAAAGTTACCGGCTCGGGATGGTGATAAATTGTTTGTCCATGAATTCCTATCGCGTCAACATCCTCAAAAGGCACTGAAAATTTCTTTGCTATGCTCTTTGCTGAATAAGCAAAAAGTTCTCCAAGGTATGAAGAGATCAAACATAGCTCAGCAGCGCCTGCGGCATTTTGTCCCATATCTTTGTTGAGGCGCTGGCTTAAAGAAGGAGAATAGGGATAAGTTTCAAAGCCGATGACATCGATCTCTGTCTCAAGCCCTGAATTTCTTATTCTGACTACTGCGGCGTCAATTCCGTCCGCGCTGGTTCCGGAATTTATTCCGATAATTATTCTTTCGCTCTTTTCGCGAATTTTGGCAAGCATAACAACCTCCAGAATCTAATGATACCAAAAATCTTAACCTTTTTGAAAATATTTTAAGAAAATTTCTAAAATTTAAACCTCTCCCTTTTAAAGAATATACTTTGAGAGATCCTGATTCTCAACAAGCGGTGAAAGTATTTTTTCGACATACCCTTTGTCTATTGTAACTTTCATTCCAGACAATTCGGGAGCGTTGAAAGAAACTTCCTCCATAACTTTTTCCATAACCGTGTGAAGTCTTCTTGCACCGATATTTTCAAGTCTTTCATTTATCAATTGAGCGAAATGGGCGATGGCTTCAATTGCTTCAACGGTAAAATCAACCTCAACCCCTTCTGTCGCAAGCAGCGCGGTATATTGTTTAACCAAAGCGTTCTCCGGCTCTTTTAATATCCTTAAAAAATCATCTTCGCTCAAAGAAGAAAGTTCAACTCTGATAGGGAACCTTCCCTGAAGTTCAGGCAGAAGGTCGGATGGTTTGGTCATATGAAAAGCCCCCGCCGCTATAAACAAAATATGGTCTGTTCTCACAAGACCGTATCTTGTCATCACCCTCGTCCCTTCAACAATTGGAAGAAGATCCCTTTGAACCCCTTCCCTGCTTACATCTGGTCCGTGGCCTCCAACAGACCTTCCCGCTATCTTGTCAATTTCATCAATGAAAATTATCCCTGACTGCTCCGCTTTTTCAAGCGCAACCCTCGCTATTTCATCCTGATCTATGAGTTTTTCCTCCTCTTCTCTTATGAGTTGCTCATAAGCATCTCTCACTTTCATTTTGCGTTTCTTTTTTGAACCTCCGAACATATCGGGGAGAATTTCTCTTATATTGAATCCCATCTCTTCAACGCCTTGAGCGGAAAAGATTTTCATCGCCGATGAAGAGGATGAAGCGACTTCCATTTCAACCGTCCTCTCATCAAGCTTTCCCTCTCTGAAAAGGAATCTCAACTTATCTCTTGTTGTGAATTCTTCTGGTTTTAGCCCCTCTTGCTCATCAATGCTTTTGGAGATCGGCGGCTTGGGAAGGAGAAGGTCAAGAAGTCTTTCTTCAGCAAGACTCTCAGCTTTTTCTTTCACTTTGTCTATCATATCCTGTTTAACCAAGTTGTATGAAATTTCTGTCAGGTCTCTTATCATTGATTCCACATCTTTTCCCACATAGCCCACTTCAGTAAACTTGCTTGCCTCAACTTTAAGAAATGGGGACTTTGTGAGTTTTGCCAACCTCCTCGCTATCTCTGTTTTGCCAACTCCCGTCGGACCAATCATAATAATATTCTTGGGGGCGACCTCTTCTCTTAAATTTTCTTCAAGCGCCTGTCTTCTCACTCTATTTCTTAATGCAATGGCAACCGCTTTTTTTGCTTCATCCTGCTTCACAATATACTTGTCAAGTTCTTCAACAATTTTCTTTGGAACGAGAGGGTCACTGAGTTTTTGGGTTAAATTTCCAGATTCGGTTTTTATCATTTTTTCGCCTTCCTAAAGCGTTTCAACAACAATTTCTTTGTTTGTGTAGATACAGATTTCAGAAGCTATTTCAAGACTTTGTTTTACAATTTCCTCCGCTGAAAGTGTGGTATTGCGCATCAAAGCCCTTGCTGATGCGAGAGCGTAAGGTCCACCCGAACCTATGGCTATTATTCCGTCATCTGGAGATATCAACTCTCCGCTTCCTGAAAGAAGAAGCTGCGTTGTTTTATCAGCCACGACAAGCATCGCTTCAAGTCTTCTCAAAGCCCTGTCTGTCCTCCATTCTTTGACGAGCTCGACAGATGACCTTTCAAGATTTCCTCTATATTCATCAAGTTTGGCTTCAAATCTATTAAAAAGAGTCAATGCGTCTGCAACCCCGCCGGCAAAGCCAGCAAGAATTTTGTTGTTGTATAGTTTCCTCACCTTTTTTGAAGTTGATTTTAACACTGTATTTCCAAAGGTAACTTGCCCGTCTGCCCCCATTGAAACCTGATCTCCTTTTTTGACGCACAAAACTGTTGTTCCTCTAAACTCTGTCATATTTCCTCCGCTCTCAAAAATAAAACTTGCGGTTTTCGCTTCAATCTTTCAAAATAATATTGTAAACTGAAGTGATGAAAAATAAAAGATTCTTGGGACAACATTTCTTGATTTCCCAAAATATCAAGGACAAGATTTTTGAAACTGCAGAGAAATACGCTCCATTATGCAAATCTATTTTGGAAATAGGACCCGGCACAGGTGCGATAACACAAATACTTTTACGCCTTAATAAACCCTTTTTTGCTGTTGAAAAAGACAATATCTTATCCCATAACCTCAAAGAAAAATTTAGAAACTTAGTATTGTTTGAAGAAGACGCAAGAAGTTTTTCTTTTGAGTCAATTGAAAAAAAGTTTTATCCAATGATGATTATCGGAAATCTTCCCTATTACGCTGCAACCGATATAATGCTTAATCTTCTCGCTTATCCTTCAAGAATTTCTTCCGCCCATTTTACAATTCAAAAAGAAGTCGCTTTAAAGTTCTCTTCTTCAACTGGACAGAAATATTATTCAAAATACAGCGTTTGGACACATTGTTATTACGATACAAAAATTGATTTTTCAATAGGAAAAGGATGCTTCTCCCCGCCTCCCAAAGTAACCTCTTCCTTTTTGACCTTTATTCCCAAAGACTACTTTGAACTGGATGAATCAGATTCGCTAAAATTTTTTTCATTCCTTGAAAAATTATTTCAGCAGCAAAGAAAAACAATATATGCAAATTTAAAAAGATTTGAAAAAAGCTTTAACAGTGATTTTCTTGAAACAATTAACAAGAAAGCCAGACCAAATCAAATAGAACCCACCTTCTATTATTCAGCGTTCAAAAAATTTTTTCCACTTTGACTTCTTCTGAAAAATAAGATAAACTGAAATTTAAAAATAAGGAGAACACTATGAATGACAAAAAGCCAAAGTTTTGTGTCGTTGGAGCTGGCAATGGTGGACTTGCCATGGCTGGACATTTGGCAATAATGGGTTTTGATGTAAAACTTTATAACCGCTCAGAAGAAAGGCTTAGAGCCGTTAAAATGGAGGGCGGCATTGATTTAACCGGCGAAGTTACCGGATTCGGAAAAGTTCAAATTGCAACATCAAACCCAGAAGAAGCCGTTGCAGATGTGGATGTCATTATGATAGTTGTTCCAGCTACCGCACATAAAAATCTCGCAAAGATTTTTGCTCCATATCTAAAATCAGGACAAATTGTAATTTTAAACCCCGGACGAACTTTTGGAGCTCTTGAATTTAGCCAAATTCTGAAAAACGAGGGAGCATCTGAGGATATAACAGTTGGCGAAACGCAAACTTTTCTTTATGCAAGCAGAGTGACTGGACCCGGTCAAGCCAAAATTTTCAGAATTAAAAATTCTGTTCCTTTGGCAACGGTAAGAGCATTCAAAATCCCACAAACGCTTTCTGTTATTAGAACAGCCTTTCCACATTTTGTTTCTGGAGATAGTATCTTCAAAACAAGTTTTGACAACATTGGATGTGTTTTCCATCCTTCTCTCGTAGTTCTAAACGCAGGATGGATAGAAGATCCTTCAGACTTTGAGTTTTATTTTCAAGGCACAACTCTTTCAACGAGTAAAATTTTGGAGCAACTGGACAAAGAAAGACTCAGTGTCGCTTCTGCATTGGGATTCAGAGCTATGTCAGCAAGAGAATGGCTTTATTACGCGTATGATGTTTCCGGAAAAACACTTTACGAGGCAATTCATTCCAACCCAGGATATAGAGGCATAATGGCTCCTCATAATACAAATATGAGGTACATAACTGAAGATGTTCCATGCAGTTTGGTTCCTATGTCGTCTATTGGGAAAAAATTCAATGTGCAAACACCTTTAATTGACTCTATCATAAGAATCGCATCAGCCATGCATGAAACTGATTACTATAAATTAGGAAGAACAGTTGAATCCTTAGGTATAGAGAATATGGATTTAAAGCAGTTGAGACTGATTGCAATAGGAGAACATCCAAACTGAAGAATTTAGTTTTAGGCGCCGCTATTGGTCAATGTGTTCACATTGCCGGATTAAGCCACTTTTTGAGGCTTTGTGAGGAAGAAGGATTTCTTGCAATTAATTTGGGACCCGCAATTCCTGTTAAACTCCTTTTTGATAAAATTGTTGAACACAATCCTTGTATTTGCGCAATTTCATTCAGATTAACTCCTGAAGACTTTAAGCCGCTTCTCAAAGAAATTAGGGAAAGGAAAAAGCATGTAACTAAAGACATAAAATTTTTTTTTGGAGGCACTCCCCCAGTAGCAAAGTTAGCGCTTAATTCGGGTCTTTTTGTTCAAGTATTTGCTGGAAGCGAAACCCTTGAAGAAATAAAATCAGCGATATTGGGAAAGAAAAAGAAAAAACAAAAAATAGATTTTCCTCAAACTTTAATAGACAGAATCGAATATTCTTCGCCATTTCCAATTATAAGACACCATTACGGAGAACCAAATCTTGAAGCAACTATAAAAGGAGCAAGAAAAATTTCTTTAAGCAGAACTCTGGATGTGTTATCTCTGGGACCAGATCAAAATGCCCAAGAATTCTTTTTTTCTCCTGAGAAAATGGATAAAAATCAAGATGGGGCAGGCGGAGTTCCTTTAAGAAAAAGAGAGGATCTTTTAAGAATTTATAATTCAACAAGATGCGGGAATTATCCACTTTTAAGGTGTTACAGCGGAACGAATGACCTTATCAAATGGGCTCAGATGCTTAAAGAAACAATCAATATCGCATGGGGAGCTGTTCCTCTTTGTTGGTATAGCTCCCTTGACGGCAGAAGCAAAAAAGGGATCGCGGAAGCCATTGAAGAAAAGCAGGCTGCAATAAGCTATTATGCGAAAAGTAGGATTCCAGTAGAAGTAAACGAATCACACCAATGGAGTCTTAGAGACGCCCACGATTCTCTTGCGGTTGCAATGGCTTTTCTTTCGGCATACAACGCAAAGAAACTAAATGTTAGGACATTTGTTCTTCAAATGATGTTCAATAATCCTCCTTCTACTTCCCCCCATATGGATCTTGCCAAAATGTTAGCAAAACTTGAAATGGTTAAAAGTCTTGAAGACAGAAACTTTAGAATTTTAAGGGAAGTAAGAGCAGGAATAGCAAGTATTCCGTCAGATCCATACAGAGCAAAAGGGCATTTGTCAGCCTCGGCAGTTTATTCTATGATGCTTAAACCGCATATTCTACATATAGTTGGGTTCAGCGAAGGTTACAAAATCGTCACCCCAAGTATATTGATAGAAAGTTGCAAAATAGGCAGAGGCGCGATTAATCTTGCAATAAAGGGTAATTTTGACCTTGAAAAAGATTCTTTTATAAGATCACGAAAAAACCATTTAATAAAAGAAGCAACTATAATCATTGAGGCTATTAAATCTCTTGGAAAAAGATTTTCAGACCCTCTCACCGCTCCCTCTAATATCGAAAATGCCATTAGAGTTGGCATTCTTGATACCCCCCATTTCGCAGGGCTTAAAGGTTTAAAGGGAGAAATTGTGACTGCTTGTGTAAATGGTGGATGGGAAGCTATTTGCCCAAAAACAAGAAATGTTTTGTCAGAAAGAGAAAGAATCAGAAACCTCGGTGTTGATTTTTGAGATAGGGGGGTATATGGTATGTGTGGAATAGTAGCCGTATGGGGGAATTCAAAAACAAATAAAAAGGTTGTCTTTGAAATGCTCTCAAAAATAAACCATAGAGGACCAGATGAAATTGGCTTTTGCCAAATTGGCTCAAAGGCTTTTTTGGGGCATACACGCCTTTCAATAATAGACTTAAAGAGTGGTAAACAACCAATTTTCAACCAAGAAAAAACTCTTGCAATAATATTCAACGGAGAAATATACAATTTCAAAGAATTGCAGAAAAAGCTTAAAACCAAATACATTCTTAATACAAAAAGCGATACTGAGGTTTTGCTGTACCTTTACGAAGAATTAGGGGAAGATTGTTTTCAGTTTCTTGAAGGAATGTTCGCCCTGATGATTGCAGGGGAAAAAGGATTTCTATTGGCAAGGGATCCTTTAGGAATAAAACCTTTGTATTACGGTATGAAAGGAAAACAATTTTTAATTGCGTCTGAATTAAAGGCTTTTCCTTTTCCTATGGATCAGCTTTTTTCCCTTCCGCCGGGAAGTTATATGGTTAATGGCGAAATCAAGCGTTTCGCAAATCCTCTGGAGACTTCTCAACAACTTTACGACCTTGACAAAAAAACTGTAAAAGCTCGTCTTAAATCTCTTCTGGAAGAAGCTGTAGAAAAGAGATTAGTAGCGGATGTGCCAGTCGGCGTATTTCTTTCAGGAGGATTTGATAGCAGTTTGGTTGCTTCTATTATGCGAAGAAGGCTGAAAACGATTCATTCCTTCACAGCCGGAATGAAGGGTGCCCCAGACATTGAAATGGCAAAAGAGATGGCTGATTTTTTAGGAACCAAGCATCACCAGTTGTTTTATTCGAAAATGGATATGGAAAAAGCAATTGAAAAAGTAATTTATCACCTTGAGTCTTTTGACGCTCCACTTGTCCGTTCCTCTATTCCGATGTATTTTATTTCAAAGGTTGCTTCTGAAAATGTAAAAGTGGTTTTGAGTGGAGAGGGAGCGGATGAGCTTTTCGCAGGTTATGCTTATCTTAAAAAATTTAGAGGAAATAAATTAAGGGAGGAATTGAACAGAATCATCATCGCTCTTAATAACACAAATCTTCAAAGAGCAGATAGAATAAGTATGGCTCACGGTCTTGAGGTTCGAGTTCCTTTTCTTGATTATAAACTTTTAAAATTTAGTTTGCGGCTGAATATTAAATTCCTTGAATTTGGAGGCAACCTGAAAGAAAAGCATCTCTTACGAGAAACATTCAGAGATTATCTTCCAGAAAAAATCAGAAAAAGGAAAAAGATGAAATTTTCGGTTGGTGCTGGCTCTTTTCAAGAATTTTTTAACTCATGCGAAGAAAAAATTTCTAATTCAGAATTCAGAAAACATAGAAAACTTAAAGACGGCTCTTTCCTGCGTTCAAAAGAAGAGTATTATTATTATAAGATTTATAATGATATTTTTGGCAATAAGATTCCATTGAACCTTATTGGGAGAACAGTGGACAGAACTGCTGGAACTGAGATAGAAAATGTTAAGTGAGATTATTAGCGCAGTAATACACGATTTCCTTATTTTGTTTGGAATAGTAAATGTCATTGGTAATATACCCCATATATCAATGATAACATCTGATGTTCCAAAATCAGAAAAAAGAAGAATATTTTATTTTGCTTCGATGGCATCTCTCATCCTTGTCTTGGCATTTGCAATTGGTGGCAATTTTATTTTAATAAATGTGTTTGACATAACTTTCTCTTCATTTAAAGTCGCCGGAGGAATTATAGTTTTCCTTGTAGCCCTAAGGGGAGTAATCTTGGGTCCTTCAAACGCTATTGGTTCTATTAAAGATGGTGATTCTTACCAGAAATTGTTTTCAATAGTATTTCCTTTTCTCGTTGGACCGGGAACTATGGTCACAACAATACTTATTATGCAGGCAAGCGGAAAACTGCAAACTGTAATGGTCGTTTTTTTGGTCTATTTCTTCGTAATTTTAGTTCTGTTGCTGATTCCTTATATAGAAAAACTTTTTGGAAGATTAATTATGATGATGATTTCGCGGATTTTGTATATCTTTATTGCAGCAAAAGCCATTAAATTTATAATTTCAGGTATTAAGGAATGCTTTTAAAAAGAGGCAAATAAAATGAAGGAAAGTTTATTTGATATTATGAAGCGTTTTTTCAAAAAGGTTTCGGATATATTTTTAGAGGACATCGGTGTTGATCCAAAATCAAAGATTGAAATTTACTCGTTTCTTTACGAAGAAACCGATGTAACAAATTCATTTTATTGGATTTCACTTTTGTCTTCAGTCGGCATAGCAACTTTGGGGCTTGCTCTTAACAGTCCTGCGGTAATTATCGGCGCAATGCTTCTTTCTCCATTGATGGGTCCGATCATTGCTTTCGGGCTTTCTGTAACTATAGGAGACCTTTATCTGGGAATGAGGGCTCTTATAAATCTTCTCTTGTCAATTCTTGCCTCGCTTATTTTTTCTTCTTTAATAACCTTTATTCTGCCATTCCAAATTGAAACAACAGAAGTTATGTCTAGAACAAGACCAAATACTCTTGATTTGGGAGTGGCTTTGATCTGTGGATTAATTGCTTCAATTTCAGTCGCGAGAGTCCCTTTAAAGACTTCAGGCACAACACTTCCCGGAGTTGCTATCGCTGTGGCTTTGATTCCCCCGTTATGTTCTGCGGGTTTTGGTCTGGGCATAGGTTTCAAATGGAATATCTTCGGTGGGGCTTTCCTTTTATTTTTGACGAACCTCGTTTCAATAGTGTTCACTTCAATTTTCATTTTTCTTCTATTAAGAATGGGAGCAGATGAAGAAATTGAAAAAATTCGCTCTTTTGTGACAGAAAAATCCCCAAAAAACATAATCTATCAGGCTTTAGTAGGACAAAAACTTTTTCAAACTTTCAAAAAAATTGGAAAACTTTACAACAGAATAATTTTCGTTTCCATAATTCTTGCCGTCTTAATAGTGCCATTGACCATAATTCTTAATCAGATTAAAAGAGAAATAGTTATAAAAAGAGAAACAGAAAAAGCAGTATCAACATTTCTTGCAGACACTGTCATCCTGTCAAAAGAAACAGTGATTGGTAAAAAAGATGTTAATATCCATTTTGTCATTTTAAGCGGAGCAGCTTCTGAATACGAAAAAATAAAAAAGGTTGAAGATTATTTAAGATTAAAACTTGAAGAAGATGTTAATGTCTCATTTGTTGAGATTCCTAATAAAGCGGCATTAAAAGCGTTGAATGAACCTGTTTCTGCGGCTTCTTTAATTAATTTAAATTCTGCCATCAAAGATATTAATTCAAAATTCGTTTCCAAAATAAAGGAACTTCTTCCAGAAAAAAGAAGAACAGAACTTGTTAACATTTATTTGGCTTTCCCTTCACAAAAAAATATCAAACATCCCCAAATAGATATTTATTTTCTGACCAACAACCCCATCGGAGAATACGAGAAAGAATTATTGCACAAATCGATTTTATCACTTTTAAAAGAGAATGTTGACTTAAAAATATTATGCTTTGAGAAAAAAGTTTTATGGTCTGCATTAAATAAAAATATTGAGGAAAAAGAGTTGCAGAAACTAATTGACAAAAAAGATACAATGGCATTTTTCATTCCTAATTTATCTTTTCATTCTAAACTGTTTCTTCCTCCAAATTACAAAAAATCGGACAAATTAAAAAAACAATTTGAACAATTAATGAATAAGATAGAAAGAGAAACAAATATTCCTTTGACTATTTCTGTTTCTGAAAATAAAGATACAGACAAACCTTACTTTGAAATATTTGCAGAAGCAGGAAACTTAGAATAGCATTCTCATACCGGAGGTAAAGAAAAGAAGCATTCAAAGATAATTCTATTCCTTAACCACTTGAATTATTATCATTTTTATTTCAAAATAATATTTTTGGAGGTAGAGATGAGAAATATTTTTAAATTTTCAGTGGTTTTCTTTTTGCTTCTTTCTTCATTTTCCTTTTTTGCTCAGGTTCCGGATGTTTTGTCGAGGGCTTACAAAGCTTCCTTGGAAGCATCTTCACTCTCTTCCACTATTGACGACAAAATTTGGGCTGGGTTCAGGTTTAAAGAATACCCAATAATAATTTTTGAATCAAGAGAAAGAAACGCAATCGCGATAAATTTCAATCCTCCCCCTTCAAATTTTAAACAGGTGGAAAATAGTGCCATTTCATATGGAAAAATACCGACTTCTGAGCCGCTCGCAAGCGGTTTGAGGGCTTTCAGCAATAGGCTGGTCGCTTTCATAGATGAAAAAAACCTTAATAGCTATCCCTCCGCAAGAATTATTGAAGAAGCGTTCAAACTATTTGAAGCATACAGAGGATTCAATGACCAAGGTTCTTTTCTTCCGGGAGCTTACCCATTTCTTAACGCAGAAAACAACGCTTTGGCAAGGTGTGAAAATCTTTGTCTCTTAAAAGCAATTTCCTCCGAACCACAGGATGTTAAACCCCTTCTTTCCTCTTTCTATTCTTTCAGAACCAAAAGAGAATCTCTGATTCCAAAAGAAATAGCTGAAGTTGAAAATTCAAGAGAACTCGTTGACGGATTGGCTTCTTACGCCGCATTCTCTTCCCTTCCAGATGAATCAAAAAAAACTTACTTGAACGAATTGATGAATAAACTTTCAGAATACAACAAGGGTGGCAACAACGCCGACAAACGATTTAAAGATACTGGCTTTGCAATTATTTATCTTTTTAACAAACTTAAATTTGATTATAAAGGGGCAATTGAGAAATCTCCTAAAAATAGTTTAATGGCTGTTTTAAAACCTTACATTGAAGGCGTTGCGCCAAAAGACACATCTTCATTTATCAATTTAGAGGAAATCAAATCTGCAGAAGCCCAAAGCGCAAACGAAAAGGCCGCACAGATAGCACAAACATTATCTGCAATCCAAAAGGCAGAAGGGCTTGTGTTGGTAATAAAAATAGATGATGTTTTGAAATCTACTGAAGGCAAATTGAATTGGTCAAACTGGTTTGAGCCAGAAGGATTAACTTACATTGAGCAGGATAAAATTATTTTCACAAGATATTTTAAACTTTCTGCCAATACATTTTTCTCGTTTGCATCTTCAAGGGCTGTATATGTTGAAGTCAGGAAAGCCATTACCGCAGGTTTTGCCAAAGATGAAATTCCATTTATAACAATAGATGGCAAAGGAGCGGAGTTTGCTAAGGATTCTCCTCCAGCGACAGGTCCTATTGAAATAAAAGGCGCCCATTTTGAATTCAAAGTGGCAAAAGCTAAAGCGACATGGGATTACACAACAAGAACATTGACAGTGGAACCGATTTACGAGACTGGCTCTTGATAGATAAAAAAATTCTTTACACTCTTTTGACATTTACAGCGATTATTACCGTCGCTTATTTAATTATTTTTCTACTTTCTCCATTTTTAGGGGCGATCGTTTGGGCATGCGTTCTTTCTATGACAGCGTATCCCCTGCATAAAAAATTACTAAAATTTTTTAAAGGAAGGAAAAATATTGCCGCATTTTTCTCTACCGCCATTGTGTTTTTGATTATTGCCGTGCCATTTTTTCTTCTTGCAATTGTATTTACAGGTCAAGCATTAGAGGTTTTATCTAACCTTGAAGATTCAATAAACAAAGGCAATTTACCCATTTTGCAGCAGATTCAATCTCACCCGACAATTTCAAATATAATTGAAAAAGCAAAACCATATTTGGGAAAAGAAGACATTCATGCCATCGGCGTTGCGCTTCTTAAAGGTATTTGGAACATTTTTGCTTTTACTTCAAAAAAATTCGCCCTAAATCTTTTTTCCTCTTTCTTTCAATTTTTTATGACAATACTTCTCCTGTTTTTCTCATTTCGCGACGGTGAAACAATAATTAAAACATTCTGGGAAATTGTTCCTTTGAAAGAAAGCGATGTCCAAAAAATTGAAGATA
>JAAZNT010000030.1 GCA_012798145.1 Thermoanaerobaculaceae bacterium
AACCCCTTCACTTTTGGCGAGTTCAACCGCTTTTTTGTCGGGCCTTACATTGAATGCTATTATTACAGCGTTGCTTGCGGAAGCAAGAAGCACATCGCTTTCTGTGACGGCTCCAACTGCAGAGTGGACTATGCTCACCTTCACTTCCTCCATTGATAATTCAGCAAGTTTAGCGTTAACCGCTTCGATAGAGCCTTGAACATCAGCTTTTAATATGATTGAAAGTTCCTGTACCTCTCCTTCTTTGATCGCTCCAAATACATTTTCAAGAGTGACTTTTTTCCTCTGAAGCGCTTGCTGTTTTTCCTTCTCTTTTCTAAATGTGGATATCTGCCTTGCAAGCGCTTCTGTTTCTACTACCTGAAATATCGCGCCCACATTTGGAACTTCTGTGAATCCAAGAATCTCAACAGGGGTGGATGGTTTTGCCTCTTCAAGTTTTTCTCCCTTGTCGCTGTAGAGCTGTCTCACCCTTCCCCATGTGGAGCCGCAGAGAAAAACATCCGAAATTCTTACCGTTCCATCCTGAATAATGACAGTAGCCAATGGACCCCTTGCTTTGTCAAGTTTTGCTTCAAGAACAGTTCCTGTTCCCTGAGAGTTTGGAACGGCTTTCAAGTTCAACATATCTGCGGTGAGAGATAGCATATCAAGCAAATCGTCTATTCCGATTTTTTTCTTAGCTGAAATCGGAACCATCACCACATCTCCTCCAAACTCCTCTCCGACTACGCCGTATTTCATCAAATCCTGTTTAATTCTGTCAATCGCAACGCCGGGCTTGTCTATCTTGTTAATCGCTACAATTATCGGAACTTTAGCCGCTTTGCAATGGTTTATTGCTTCTATTGTTTGGGGCATAACTCCGTCGTCCGCGGCAACAACAAGGATTACAATATCTGTAACTTTCGCCCCCCTCGCCCTCATCATAGTGAAAGCCTCGTGCCCGGGAGTATCCAAAAACACAAATTCTCTGTCTTTGTATCTAACTTTGTAAGCGCCAATGTGCTGTGTTATACCGCCATGTTCGTGGCTCGTTATATCGATATTATGGATCGCTTCAAGAAGGCTGGATTTCCCGTGGTCAACATGCCCCATAACAGTGACTATCGGCGCTCTTGTTATCTGTTCTCCTTCTCGCGGGGTTTCCTGCGCCATCATAACTTCATCTTCAAAAGAAATTATTTCCGCTTGATACCCGAAACTTGAGCAAATCTGGATTGCGAGTTCGGGATTGAGAGGCTGGTTGATCGTAAGAAAAACCCCTCTCATCATAAACTTTTGGATAATGTCTTTGACTTTAACATTTATTTTCTCGGATAGCTCTTTGACAGAAATCCCCTCCCTGATGAATATGGCTTCTCCTTTCTCCGCCATCTCTTGGTCTTTGAGAAATTCCTGTTCTATCCTCTCTTCTCTTTCCTGTTTGGCTTGGAATTTCTCTAATCTTTTTTCTCTTTTGCTTTTCTTTTTCGCTTCGGCAGGCCTGATCGGCGCCTGCGTTATTGGAGTAATAACTTCGGTCGGTTTTTCAATCTGTTTTTCTGGAAATTGCAAAACTTCCGCTTTTGTTTTTTCTTCAACTGGGTGCTTTATAGTTTCGCGCCTATCTATTTTTCTTGCTTCTTCAGATGAAATTTCTCCCGCTTGAACAGGGGTGGGTTTCTCTTCCTCTTTTTCAACTTTTTTGGGAGGAAGTTTGTGCGTATATACTTGGGATGGCTCTTTGGGCGGCGCTTTTGGCAGAACTACTTTTCTTATCTCATCCCTCTTTTTCTTAATTTGCAGTAAATTTGCCAATTTCGGCTTTTCTGCTTCACGATGGATTTCCTTTTCTGGTTGGGGTGTTTCTTTAATGGGAGGTGGAACAGAAGCAGGAACTTCTTCTTTGGCTTTTTGAGGAATTTCGGCTT
>JAAZNT010000031.1 GCA_012798145.1 Thermoanaerobaculaceae bacterium
CAAATCAGAAAAAAGAAGCCCCACTTGAAACAAAGGAAGAAAAAAATACACCTGTTGATAATTTAAGCCCAATTTCTCAAGAAGGATTGGTGATAAAAGCTTCATCAAATTGCTGGATTGAACTTTTTGATGAAAAAGGGAAAGTTTTGATGAAAAGAGAAATTTCTAAGGGAGAAGAATTAAATTTCAATGGGAAAAAGTTTACAATTACTATGGGAGATCCTTCTGCTTTAGAATTATTCATTGACGGCAAAGCAGTTGATATTCCAAAAGATAAAGGAAAAGTTGTAAGAAATTTTTCAGTTTCAGGAGATTCAAAATGAGCCATCCTTTAGTAGAGCAAATCCTTTCAGGAAAAGTTCCAGAGGCGGTAAAGAAAGCTGCTGCAAGGGGCGCTCTTCCCATACCCAGAGAAGACCAGATTGAACTTTGGGCTTGCTTAAGAAACGATTCTGACCCTGAAGTAAAGATCCAGTGCAGACAAAATCTTGCATCAATACCTTTTGAAGAGTGGCAATCACTCCTAAGAGAGCACTCTTTTAGAAAAGAGTTTTTTGATTTTGTGGCAAAAGTTCTCGCAAGAGATGAAAGACTTGCCATCCTTGCGTTAAGAAACAAATCAATGTCCGCTTTCACAGTAGAAGAAATGGCTCTGAACGCTCCAGCAACTTTAATAGACACAATTCTTGACGGGCAGGCAAGACTGCTTGAATGCCCCGGAATTGTGGTCGCTCTTTTGAAAAACCCAAACCTAAACGCATCTCAAGGAAGAAGGATATTTGATTTAGCGGAACAATTTTTTAGAAATCACCCAACTATTCCTAAAATTATTGAAGAAAAGTTGGGATTAAAGATAAAAATTGCAGAAGCAAAGTTCGTTCCTGAAGTAGAAGAAAAAAAAGAAGTTGAGGAAAAAATAGAAGAAGTTGCAAAAGAAGAAATCAAGGAGGAAATACCATCTGCAACCGAACCAACAGTAGAACAGGTTGAAGAAGAGCAAGCAGAAGAAGCCGCTTTCCCAAAAGAAGCATTTAAAGAAGAACTGGTTCAAGAAGAAGTTAAAAATCTTTATCAAAAAATATTAAAAATGTCAGTTCCTAAAAAAGTTGAACTGGCGCTTAAAGGCAACAAGGAAGCAAGAGGAATTCTTATAAGAGATTCAAATAAGGTTGTTCAGGAAGCGGTGATAAACTCCCCAAAAGTTACAGAACAAGAAATTGAAACAATCGCAAAAATGAGAAACCTTCCTGATGAGCTTTTAAGAAAAATTGCTATGAGCAATGAGTGGATGAGAAAATACAATGTAGTTAAAGCCCTTGCTTCAAATCCAAAAACGCCTCTTCCAATAGC
The DNA here is from genome assembly GCA_012798145.1 of Thermoanaerobaculaceae bacterium. Taxonomy (GTDB): domain Bacteria; phylum Acidobacteriota; class UBA4820; order UBA4820; family UBA4820; genus UBA4820. Next base: position 1,351 of record JAAZNT010000031.1, read on the forward strand.
AATAAGTCTTATTCAAAGATTCACAGATTTTGATCTCAAGTTTCTTATGAAAGACAAGAATGTTTCTGAAGCGCTAAGAAAGGAAGCCAAAAGGATTTATGAGGCAAGACACACTATGAAAAAGATGGATTTTAAGAAACATTGACACTTGAATATAAATCCTTTTTTTGTTAGGATATGGGTATGGAGAAGAATTTTTACGAGATTCTTGGCATTCCAACTAATGCAAAGCCGAATGAGGTTTCTGCGGCTTACCGTAAACTTGTCTTAAAATATCACCCCGACAGGATAAAAGATCCCAAAGAAAAAAGCGCCGCCGAAGAAACTTTGAAAGAAATAACAGAAGCATACAACACTCTATCAAACTGGAAATTGCGAAGTGAATATGATAAAACCCTTTCCCAGCCAAAAGCAGCGGAAAAAAGCCCTCAAGAGAAAGCCAAAGAATACTTCGCCCAAGCGATGGAGCATTACAAAAAAGGTGAAATGAAAGCCGCCGAATCCCTATTTGCATTCATACTGAAACTGACTCCTCAAGATTCTGCCTCACAGTTTTATCTTGGCATCGCAAAATTATACTCACCTCTTACAAGAATGGAAGGAGCAAAACTGGTTGAAGGGGCTCTGAAAGCAGACCCCTACCATCCCGAATGGTTTATAACATACGCTAAAATTCTGAAAAAATTCAAACAGGAAATAAGAGCAAAGAAAGTCCTTGAGGAAGGGCTAAAGGCAAATCCCCATGATTTTTCTATTCCAGAGTTTATAAAAAGCGGTTTCTCTCAGGTGGAAAATGGAACTTCAAAAGACGGGGGCATTTTAGGCGGAATTTTTGGGAAAAAAAGTTGAAGAAAGAAATTGATTTCTACCCAATCACCAATGTCGGAATAAAAAGAACAAACAATGAAGACGCATTTCTTGTTGAGCAAGATGTAAATCTTTTTATTGTCGCAGACGGGATGGGAGGTCATTCAAGTGGTGAAGTCGCCTCTAAAATAGCCGTAGAGACAATAGGGAAATTCTTTAAAGACCCAAATCTTAACGAAGAAACAACATGGCCATACGAATACGACGACAAAATTTCCTTTCTCGGAAATAAATTGAAGACGGCAATAGCGATAGCCAATGAAAAGATACAGGAATATTCAAAAGACCATATTGAATCAAGGGGAATGGGCACAACCGTAGTGGCTCTTCATAAGAGCGGGGATAAAGTAATCTTGTGTCATGTAGGAGACAGCAGGTGCTATCTTTTGAGAGATAAAAAACTTATTCTCTTGACTTCTGACCATTCGTGGGTAAATGAGCAGGTGAAAATGGGCTTTTTGACGGAATCAGAAGCTCAACGGCATCCTTTCAGAAATGTCATAACAAAAGCCCTTGGAACAAAAGGTGAAGCGACAGCGGAAGTTACAGAAATGACCTGCAAAGTTGGAGACACATACCTTCTCTGCACAGACGGGTTGAACAGTATGATTGCAGATTCTGAAATAGAAAATATTCTTTTAAATAAAAGCAACCTTCAAGAAATGGGTGAAGCCCTTATAGACGCAGCCAATAAGGGCGGTGGGGAAGACAATATCACCCTCATTCTCGTAAAAATTCTGCATTAAATTTAACCCAGATTTGTCATTAAAAAGACTTTAACAAGGGATTAGAGATTGATTAGAGAAAATGGAAGATAAGTGCACATAGGCGCTGGGGGGTGAGATGCAAGGAA
>JAAZNT010000032.1 GCA_012798145.1 Thermoanaerobaculaceae bacterium
GGTTTATATTGGTAGAGATGAAAATCCTTGGACAAATGTCAAATTCAAAAGTTCTTCCCAAATTGTTTTGAAAGGTGGAAGCGCCCTGAAAGCCAAATTTCCGAAGGGAGTTCCCGTTGAAATAAAAATTGTGAACGGCGACGGAGGCGAAGCGACATTTACTTATACAAGATGAAAAAACTCGGTAAGTGACAAGAAAATTGTCTCTCTTCTTGTTGCGTTTTTTAACCTGAGGTTTTGCCTCAATCTTCTGCTTTTTTATTGTCGTAATTAATTTCTTATCCCCGGGTCTTGCTTTGCATTTCTTTTGTTCTTCTGGTAAATTATTGTTTGTGAGAGGATACGCAATGAACGAAAAGGAAGATTTTAAAATAACCTGTCCGCACTGCAAGGCGATTTTAGAAATTGACCCCGAAAACAAAGTTGTAATTTCATCTGAGGAGCCGCCTGCTCAGAAGGAAGGGCTTTCTTTTGAAGAGAGAATGAAAAAACTTCAAGAAGAAAAGAAAATTGACGAAGCAAAATTTGAAGAATCTGTAAGAGCAGAAAAGAGCAAAAAAGAAATTCTTGAAAAAAAATTCAAAGAACTTTCTGAAAAAGCGAAAGAATCAAAAGATATGCCGTTTAAAAAAGATATTGACCTTGATTGATGGAGGAAAAAATGAAAGGTGCAAAAATCGTAATAACTCTTTTATTAACTGCGCTGATTTTGGTTTCCTGCGGGAAGAAAAAACCCGGACCGCCAAAAGAGGTGGATGAATTTGCCTGCAACGACCCTGAAAGGGTGATAGCAAAAGAGTATGTTGTTCTTGACAAAAACGATTCATCTGACGGCAACGGTTCGCTGAAAATTGAAACTAAAGAACCGCTCACTGTTAGATTTTATGAAGTCAAACTCCCGGGTGAAAATTCAAAATATACTTTTAAAGTAAAAATGAAATCAAAAGGGCTTAAGGATTCCGCCTACCTTACGATGGATATTCATTATCCGAATGGAGGGACTCAGAGCGTTCAATCAGACACCAATGATTACCTTTATGGAGACAACGATTGGACTCCAATGTCAATAACCATTTCTGCACCAAATCAGAAAGCCGCTTCTGTTGTTTTAAATGTGGTTCTTACTGACGAGGGAACCGTGTGGGTGGATGATTTGCACTTAATAGTCACTCCTCTCGGCTGATGAAATACAGATTAACCGTTTACCATAGCCCCGACTCTGATGATGCTTTTATGTTTTATGCCTTGACTAAAGGCATCTTAAGCGATGCAGAAATGGAGATAGACCTTCAACTTAAAGATATCCAATCTCTCAACGAGATGGCTATGAGGAATGAAGTTGATGTGAGCGCAGTTTCTTTTCACACCTACGCATATATTTACAAGAACTATCACATCCTTCCCTGCGGCGCTTCATTTGGAGACGGGTATGGACCAAGAATTATCTCTCTTGAAAACTACTCTTTAAAAGATCTGAAGGGTAAAAAGGTAGCCATTCCCGGAAGATTCACAACCGCCACGCTTGCTTTTAGAATGCTGCAGTTAGGCGCAGAAGAAATTGAAGTTCCTTTTAACGAAGTGGGGCAGGCAATAAGAGAA
>JAAZNT010000033.1 GCA_012798145.1 Thermoanaerobaculaceae bacterium
TATTTGTCAGAAACATTTGTGTCTGAAGAATAAATTTCAAAACTTGCGGCAAGCGTTTTTAATTTTTCTTCTGGTGTTTTTACTAATGTCCCAATGTGAGATGCGGCAGACTTTGCTGTTTTCAACTGCCTTTCAATAAGGGTGTCTTCAAGGTAATTTTTGCTTATGTTTATAGCCCTTAGAGCGAAAGTAACAAGAGGAACAACGACCATAGCCACTAAAAGCGCAGTTATTAGCCAAAACAGAGAATATCTTTTGGAAACCTTCCCGATTGCTTCACTTCTTTGCTCGTCTCCATTCTTGCCGTTCTTTCTCAATGGCGACATATCAATTCCTTTCCTCAAGAATGCCTTTTGGCTTAACAAAAAACTCTCTTATGCGGTAATATTTTGAAGTTAAAAAAAGAAAGGGCTTAAATTTTATCTTTTTTTTCAATTCAAACCTTTTATATCTTATCTTTTGAAAAGAAGCGATCTTCCTTGCCAATTTTTTTTGTCTCTCTTCCGAGAGGTCAATTTTTCTGCCGTCATTTTTTTCAACCATTAATACCTTTGCCAGAGGTTGATTGAAGGTTTCCCAGTTTCCCGTTCCTTGATTATCGCCAATTTCGTAAAATCTTTCGCCTTCAATTAAAACAACCCTGTGAACATAATCCCTTCCTTCTCTCCTGAAGACAACTATGTCTCCTTCATCAATATTTTCTTTTGTGGCAGAAACAACAACAACACGGTCATTTTCCTCAAGAAACGGTTTCATTGAAAAACCTGAAACATTTATCTTGGTGGGGGTTTTAGACAGAAAAGGAATGAAATTGATCTTTTCCAAAATGAAATAACTCCGCTAAAAAAATGGGTCAGGTATCATCGCAACGACAATTGGAACAAACTCTTTTGCAATAGCCACAAGTTTTTGTCCGTCATCGGCTGTGAAGTTGGGACCCGCAGTTTCCGCCGTTCTGCCTTTTCTTGAAACTTCAAGAACTCCTATTCCTTTCCCTTCATAAATTAAGGGAACTCCTATCATTTTTTGAATCGGGATTCCGCTTGTTTCCAAGCCTTTCACATTCTCAAAAAATTTCAGATGCTTGCTCTCGGCAACTTTGTTATCAACCTTTCCTTTCAAAGTCTTTAAAACCGACGAGGCGAAAGCGCTCTGGTAATTTGCCGGAAGTGCGGCATTGCTGTCAAAAAGGGGCGAAGGCCAGATGAACTTCAAAGTTGACTGAGTGGAAGTAAGAAGAAGAATAGCAATTTCGTCTTGTTTTACCTTCAAGGATTCACTGACGAACTTTGAAATTATTCTTCCCGCTGATTTCAAGGAATCTCTGCTCCTTCCGCTTTCCTTCAAAATATTTTCTAAATCTTCTTTGAGTCCCATCTTCTTTCTCCTTCAAGTTAACATTTTAACATATTTTAGTTCCAAATTGGCTTAAAACTTGACAAGGTTTTGCAAAACGGATATTCTTTAACTTGGGTGAAGTAAAGAAGATTTATGAAAGGGAGAGAAATGAGTTACAAAGAAATAATTGAAGAAAAACTTAGCGGATCGTTAAAAGAACTGGAAAACTCCTTGCTGAACCTAAAAGAAGAGCTTGGTAAGATAGCCTCTATGGTTCCACAACCTCCCGATGTTTCCACTCTTTCCAGAGAGATTGAGGAAGCCATTCCTGAGCCCGCTCCGCAGGTAGTTGTCAAAGAAGTGGAAACTACCAAGGAGGCGGCCCCAAGAGGTATAGCGCTGAACAACAAACTTCTTTACTACATAGGAAAGCTTGAGTATTGTTCCAATCAGGCGGAAGTTTTGAAAGAAATGCTTGAATTTCTAAAAGATTACGCCTCCCGTTGCTTTGTTTGCATAGTTAAAGAAAATGGCGCCAAAGTTTGGAACCATTTTGGGTGTGAGAATTTGAAGATTCAATCTTTAACCATTGATATTTCAAAAGACCCTCTCTTAAAAAGTTTATTGGCAAACAGAAGCAGATTGATTCTTGATAACAGCGTGCCTGATTTCATTCCGGTCAAAGACGAGCCTAAAAGATGCCTTATATCTCCCCTTCTTCTTAAAGGCAAAGTTGCTGCTTTTGTTTACGCAGATTCGGGAAGCGATGGAATTCTTGACCATTATTCAATTGATATTCTTATTAAGACGGCATCTCTTGTTCTTGATTTAATGCCTCTGCGTCCCAAAAGAGACCCTCTGCCGCCCACCCTTGAGGAAATCGGGATAATTACAAAAGGAGAGGAAAAATCTGCTTCCCCATCGGAAGAATTATTTGTTGAATCAGGAGAATACGCAGAATCGCCTCTTGAAAGAACCACCCCTTCAAAGCCGCCGGAACTTGAGGAAGTAGAAGCAGTTGAGGAAAGCAAGCCATTCACTCCAGTTGAAGTGGTAGAAGAGGAGCCTGCCGTTCCAGAAGAGATCAAAGTTGAAGCTCCTCCGCCCCCTCCAAAAGTTGAAGAAGAGGAGCCCGTTCCTCCGGAAGAGATGAAAGAGCATGAAAGCGCAAAGAGGTTTGCAAGACTGCTTGTTCAGGAAATTGGTTTATACCATCCCGACGAAATTGAAAGGGCTAAACAGGAAAAAAATCTTCTTTCACTCCTGAGGGACGATATTGAAAAAAGCAGGGAAGCCTATGAACAGAGATACAAGAAGCCGAGCATCAGAAAAAGAGACTATTTCAATAAAGCGCTCATTCAATACCTTGCAAACGGCGACCCTTCGGTTTTGGGCAAGTAGTCTTCTTTTAATACTTATTTTTTCTTTTCTTGCCAAACCTGTTGAGAAAGAAATTGATTTAATTTCTATTTCGCAGAAGCCTGTCGCTGAAAAAATTGCGGAACTTGAAAGTTTATTGAACCAAAATTCTTCATCAGTTTCGAGGAATTCATTACTACTTCTTCTTGGAAAAAGTTATATTGAAAACAAGGAATTCCTGAAAGCAGAAAAGGTTCTTTCAGAAAAAGAACTTCTTAATTCAGATTTGGGAGAATACGCCACCTATTTTTTGATTTCTGCCAAAACTGCTCAAAACAAGAATTTGTTTTTGGAAGACTTGTGGAGAAAACTTGCCGACGCTGAAGGGGAGCCATCTTTCAGAAATGAAGCACTAAAAAATCTGTCTGATTACTATTTAAAAATAAAAAATTATCAAAAGGCGGCTGAATCTCTTGACAAATTGGCTGTTGAAGAAAAGGAAAATGCAGAATTGATAACAAATTTGGCTCTCTGTTATGCAGAAACCAAAAAGGAGAGCGAGGCGCTTTTCTATGCAAAAAAACTTTATCTACAATATCCGCTTAACAAAGCAAGCGTTGATTTTTTTAAGCAGTACCCTCTTTTGCTTGGGAAAATGGCGGAAAACTCAAATGAAGAGAAAAAAGAGAGGCTTTTTGTTCTTGAAAATGTCAAAGGATTTTTCAGTCTTGAAAAAGAGTTGAAAGAGGCGCAAAATTTCCTTAATGATGATGAAAAGACTTTTTTTAACGCTGCAATTCTTTCTTTTAAAGGCAACAAATTCGAAGCGATCACAAAATATCTCTCGCTTTCTCAAAATTCACCATTATATTCAATTTCTCTTTTAAGAGCGGCACAAAATGTAAATTCTATTTCCTCAAAAACATTAGAATTGGAGAAAAAAGTTACTTCGCTTCCGGAGTGTTCTGAAAAAGAAAAGTCTTTATCAATTATTTTCAACCTTTACAAAAAAATGCAATTTGACGATGACACAATAAGGGTTGCAAAAGAACTTCTCAGATTTTCAAATGCAGATGCGTCAGAATTTCTTTTTAAGAAAGCGTTTGAAAATTATTTGAATGGCAATAAAAAATCGTGTGCAGAGATGTTAAAAGAAATTGCCGCCGCTCTTCCTAAGGACAACGATTATCATCAAGCGGCTCTCTTTTCCTTAATTAAGATGGATAGACTTTCCAAAGAAGAGAAAGAAGCGGCAAAAAAAGAACTCCTATCTTCTTCAAAATATGGTTATTACGGCTACAAACTGAGAAAAGGAGCGCTTCCGAAAATAGAGACAGAAAGCCAATTTCTTCCACCTTACATCCCCAATCCTGTTCCCAGAAGCAGAGTTTACAAATCAAACCTTCTCCTTGAAAGCGGCTTGACGGATGAAGCTGTATCTGAACTTGAAGCGGTTTTGTCAAAAGATGAGAAGCAGGAAATTCTTTGGCAGATGGCTCTTACCGCTTCAAAAGCGATGATTTACCCAAAATCTGTAAGAGCGGTGAGGAAACTTTATCCGGGTGCCTACTCAGAAGAGGGAGACAAAATTCCCTTGCAGGCGTGGGAAATGCTGTATCCCGTCCCGTATTATGAATATTTTGAAAAAGTGTCTGAAGAAAACAAAATGCCGATTATTCTGCTTTTGTCAATAGCAAGACAGGAGAGCCTTTTTGATAGAAAGGCAGTGTCAAAAGCAAACGCTATGGGAATTATCCAGCTTATTCCTTCAACTGCAGTGATTGCCGCAAAAAAAGCGGGATTGCCATTCTCTTCAAAGGAGCAGTTGTTTGATGTGGAATACAACCTGAAAATTGGTTCAACCTACTTTCTTTCTGTTTATGAGAATTTTAACAAAAATCTTGTTTCTGCTCTCGGAGGTTACAATGCTGGGCCGGGCAATATGAAAAATTGGAGAAACAGGCAGAACAACCCGGCTGATGAGGAACTTTTTATAGAATCAATTCCTTTCAAAGAGACAAGAACCTATATTAAAAGAATTCTGAACAATATCAGCGAATATGAAAGAATCTATCCCGAATTGAAAAATAAAGGAGGAAATTTTTGAAATGGATGAGATCAAAAATATGCCTACTTTTTTAATTTTCATTACGCTCTTCTGTTTTTTTCTGCCATTTGTTCTACTTGGAGTTATTTTTCTTTTCAAAAGCGTTTTTGATAAATTTTTAAAAAATCCGAAATTTTTTCTTTTGCTTGGATTATTATCCTCAATTCTCAACTTTATAGGAATGTTAATTAACGAAACAATGATCTCAAGGGTAACTTCAGCGATCCTTATCTTTATCTTGGCTCGTTTGGGGAATTTATTTTTATCTCAGATTTGCCAACCCCGCCTTTCAGGAGAGGGCGGGGTGAGGTTTCCTCAAAACAACGCTGTCACTGCGAGATTACCTTCGAAGTTTTGATAAGCGAA
>JAAZNT010000034.1 GCA_012798145.1 Thermoanaerobaculaceae bacterium
AACCCAATGCATTGCCGAAGGAACTGAAAAAATACCAGTTACTACCCTAAATATTTTTTGAGAGAATATAAAAGTCAATAATAAGCCAGCAAGCATAAACAAAAAGAGAAAAATCAGCATGACCCCATTTTTTGAAATACCAAATAGAAACACATGTTCTGGGCTTTTAAGAACCTGTATTGTTAAATAAGAAAAGATCAATCCTTCAATGAAGGAAATTCCGCTGAGTAATTTTTGTAACCTGATCAGTTTGAAATTCATTGACAAAACTAGTTTCCCACCTTTGCAGAAGAATCTTTAAAAAGCAATTCTAACATAATAAAGTGAATAATGCTAGAATAAGTGAAGCTTCTCATCATAAAGTCGGGGCGAGACTATGATAATCATCTCAATCTTTTCAATATCGCTATTTGTGTTCTTTATTATTAGCAAGATTAGATTCACGCGGATATTAGATTTTATACTGGGGGTGTTTCTTCTAGTTTGCGCCAATGTCATTCTAACTTTTGAAATTGCATCTCTTTTAGGAATAATGAACCAAGAAGTAATGGTTTTATGTATTCAGACCTTACTCCTCGCAGGTGCAATTATTTTTTTCCTGGTAAGAAAAGGATCATTCATTAAGTTTGATCTTGCCGGTGAAATCAAGCAAGTTTTTAGTTTTTTTAAGCGGCATAAACTTTTTACAACGACATTGTGTATCGTAGTTATTTCTTATCTCTTTCTGGGTTATCTTTCAATTTTATTGCCGCAAAACACCAGTGACAGCCTGTACAATCACCTCGCCCGGATTGCCCATTGGCTTCAACAGGGTTCTTTAAAACCTTATGATACGTTCAGCGATTTTGGCATTACTTATCCCTATAATAACAGTTTGCTGATGATGTGGTCGATGCTTTTTATTCATTCGGATCGACTGGTCGGGTTAGTGCAATGGTTTGCAGCGATCCTGCTGGCACTTGCAATTTATGGCTTGGCTACTGAACTTCGATTTCCTCATTTGCAGGCAGGATTTTCGGCAGTAGTATTCTTAACCTTTCCAATTGTGATCTTCGAGTCGATAACTGCTCAAAACGATCTATTAGCAGCCTCCTTTTTCTTGATTGGTATGTATTTCTTTATCCGGGCATTTCAAACACAAAATTATCCTGATATTGTGTTTTCTGCACTCAGTATTTGACTTGCTGCCGGCACAAAACAATACATTGCTTTTGTAATCCCTGGGTTTTTAATAATTTTTGTTTACTTTCTGTGTCAAAAAAGTGTTCCCTCTCGTTTTTTTATGGCCGGCCGTTTTGTCCTTTTTACCCTGGCTTTCACGTTATTACTTGGGTCTTACAATTACATCCAAAACTATGTCTATTATCGAAATCCAGCGGGTACAGGAGATACGGCAATCATTTCCGGCTATCAAGGATTTACTGATTTCAGCAAAAAACTTGCCTATAATTCTACACGTTTAGGCGTTCAATTCATTTCCTGTGAAGGACTGCCCTTGCCCTTTGAAAATACCTGCCTTCAGGTGAAGAAATCAGTATTGGGAAAAATATTTGCCACTGCGACTTTCAATATTGAGGCAAATAAGTATATGCTGGAACCTGGTTGTCGTTCGCTGTGTTATTCGTTATCAAATGATTATCCACTGAACGAGGAATCAGCCTGGTACGGGATATTAAGCTGGATTTTAATAATTCCCGGCTGCATTATGGCAATTGTTAAAAGTATTCAAGAGAAGAAGAAAATTCCCCTGTTGATTATTCTTACTTCTTTAATTTACTTTTTGATCATTGCTGTTTTCAAAAGTGGGTGGGATCCATATCAGGGGCGTTACCTTATTCTTTCGGTTGCTCTGGTAACGCCATTCAGCGGTTTTCTTTTGACAGACCAGAAACCTTGGCAAAGGGCTTCGACCACACTTTTTAGTGTGCTGTCGATCTTCATTTTGGTCTATACGATCCTTGCGAATGATTCCAAACCTCTTGTAAATCGTCAATCAATTTGGCAGATCGAGCTTTGGGGAAAAGATCACTCGTCGGTTGTTCAAAAGGTTGCGTACAAAATTGAGCCGTGGTTCAAGGAAGATCGTACAGTTTTTGACTATAGCTTTTCAGAATTGCAGACTTATTTTGCCAATAACATGGCATCACCTGTGGAGTTGGTAAACCAGACAGTCCCTATAAATGGAAAAATGGGAATCGTCGCTGAAAAAGGAATATTTATGGACTATCTTTTCTTTGGTGAAAATTTTACCCGAGGAGTTTATGATCTGCCCAATTATTCTGATACGAAGTACCTCAATCGGTCAATTCAAGCAAATGGGATTAAGTATCTTCTGGTAAGTCCAGGTTTACAGTTCAAAGCGCCAAAAGGTTTTAATCTTGTAAACAGTCTAAACGGTTGGTCAATTTATGGATTGAATTAGCAAGAGCCTCTGGTAGAGTTTTGGAAAATTATCCTGATGTTAGGCGTGCGGATGTTGACCCTGTGGTACTTTGCAACCAACGGATGGAAGGAAAGAAGAAATTCTCAGAAGGATTCAGGATGGCCATCTATTTAGAAAATAATATGTATAAAAAGGAACAGGAACTAATCCCTTTTATTACTTTTTAATATATAGCTTTTTTGAGTTAACACACCTAACTGACCTAAAAGTAATTTGGTTGTTAACCTTATGGGGTTGAGCATACCAGAGTATGTGAAAATATTAAAGCCACAAATACTCTCCTACAGCGCTATTAGAGATGTTGCAAGTTCCGGTTATGGCTCGGTTTAATAAGCCTGTCTCAAATTTTAGACGTAGCATTTCTCTGACTTTTCTCTGGTTAATCGCTCCTGGGCCATGCTCTCCTCCTTGTTTCTGAAAGATAACATGCTACTGTTTGGATCAACCAGTATTTTTTTGTCCCCGTGTTGAAATAAATGCGCGCTTTATTCCGGTTTTACTGTGCAACATGCTGGTGTATGCACTGAGTAACTTCGTGGTTTTCTCGAATGATATTTATTCAGGTATGACTCTCTCCGCGTTTGCGGACACCGCCGCAATCAGGAATTCAATCGGGGTTTATATCTGTCAGTGAAAGCCGAAAGGCCGCGCCAGAGAAGTCCCTGGCAGCGGCTTTTCTTATGCGCAGGAGGCTGGTTGTTCCGGCGCTTTTACCCGCTTATCTCGCAGCAGTTTTCTGCGCTTTTTGTTTAGGTGAGGCTCCTG
>JAAZNT010000035.1 GCA_012798145.1 Thermoanaerobaculaceae bacterium
GACAATGCGGCAAGGTCTTCATATCCAAAGAAAGTTTTTATACATTGGGGAGTAAGGACCGCAAGAAGGTGGGTAAAACTGAAAATCATTGCCAATAAGAGTAATTTTTTTGTTTCTTTAGCCCATTCATTTTTTGACCTCACTTTTTACAGAACTTTGAGAAAAAAAATGGGCGGAAATTTAAGGTTTTTTGTTTCTGGTGGCGCGCCATTAAATCCCGATATTGCAGCGTTTTTTTATGGAGCGGGAATGAAGATTGTTGAAGGTTACGGGCTTACCGAGACAGCTCCAGTTTTGACTGCCAACGATGACAAGAATCTTTATTTCGGTTCTGTAGGAACACCATTGCACAATGTTCAGATTAAAATTGACAGCGACGGGGAAATTTTGGCAAAAGGACCTAATATTATGAAAGGCTATTTTAAAGATGAAAAAGCGACACAGGAAGTTTTCAGCGAAGACGGCTGGTTTAAGACTGGGGACATCGGGCACATTGACGAGGAAGGGCGCCTTTTCATAACAGACAGAAAAAAAGAGTTAATTGTGACGGCGGGCGGAAAAAATGTCGCTCCGCAGGTAATTGAAGCGGTTCTTAAAGAAAACAAATATGTCAATCAGGTTGTTGTAATAGGAGACCAGAAGCCATACCTGACTGTCTTGATTTACCCTCACTGGGAAAATGTAAAATCTTACGCAGAAAGGAAAATGGTTCAGTTTAAGAGTATTTCTGAACTTGTTGACCATCCTCAGATAAAACACCTATTTGACAATGTTCTTAAAAGGGCGAACGCAAAACTTTCAAGGTTTGAGCAGTTAAAGGGAGTGAGACTTCTTGAAAATGAGATGACAATTGAAAGCGGAGAATTGACGCCCACTTTGAAGGTAAAGAGGAGAGTAGTTCTTCAAAAATACAAAGAGTTGATTGACTCTATGTATAATAACTCTTATGGATCTCAAAACAGATCAAGAAATTGAAGCAGAAAAAAGGATATTACCTTTTCTGACCAAAAGGCAGGAATCTATCCTTGTTAAGAGCGGGATAGATTCCTCAATTAAGCTGTTTAACTATTTTCCTTCAAGATATGAAAACAGGGGAGAGATAAAAAGGATCTGCGATCTTAAAGAGGGGGAATTCACTTCTGTAATAGGCGAAATTATTGGCAAAAAAGGGAGGAAAGCGTTTAAGAACAACATTGCAATTGTTGAAGTGCTGATTACAGATGGGAGCGGGAATCTTCATATAATATGGTTTAACCAGCCGTGGGTTGAAAAACAGATCGAACCCAAAAAAAAGTACTATTTTTTTGGAAGAATAGCGCTTTTCCAAACAAAAAGAGGGGCGCGTCTTCAACTTGAAAATCCAGATTTTGAAGAGTTTTTAGAGGAAGAAGTTTTGAAAATTGTTCCGGTTTACAAAAAAATTTCTATTTTTGGAACAAAATCAATTAGAGATTTCATAAAAAGGGGACTTGAGAGTGTTCAAATAGAAGAATTCCTTCCTAAAACGCTTATTGAAAAAGAGGGTTTTTTCCCGCAAAGGGAGTCGTATTACAAAATTCATTTTCCTGAAAATGAAGAAGAACTTCAGAGAATAAAAGATAGAAGTTCCGTTTCAGTTAAAAGGTTTGTTTTTGAAGAGTTGTTCGGTTTTCAACTGCTTTTAATTTCAGAAATGAAGAAGAGAAAAACAGAAAGTGCAAAGCCGATAAAAAAAGACCCAAAGATAGGAGAAATTTTAAGGAAAATAGTCCCCTTTGAACTCACCAAGGCGCAAAAAAGGGTTTTCAAAGAGGTGGTTGAGGATTGCTCTTCGGGGCTTCCAATGTATCGTCTATTACAGGGAGATGTTGGGAGCGGGAAAAGCATAATCGCTTTTTTATCAATGGTATGGAGTGCGCTTGACGGCTATCAATCGGCTTATATGACTCCTACAGAAACTCTTGCAGTGCAGGTTTATCAAAGACTTGGAGAGATTGCCTCAAAATGCGGGCTTGAAACAAAGTTGCTTATTTCTTCCACAAAATCTGCCGAGAAAAAAGAAGTCTTAAAGAAACTTAAAAGCGGTGAAGTCAAACTCATTGTTGGAACCCATTCCTTGTTTCAGGAAAAAGTTGATTACACTAATTTGAATTTTGTGGTGATAGACGAACAACATAGATTTGGAGTTCTTCAAAGGGACGCTCTTTTCAAGAAAGGCGAAAATCCCCATCTGCTTTTGATGAGCGCCACTCCCATTCCAAGGAGTCTTGCTCTAACCGTTTTTGGAGACCTTGATATCAGCGTTCTTGATGAAATGCCTCCGAACAGGGCAAAAGTCGTAACCGCAATAAGAGGGGAAAATTCAAGAAGGAAAGTTGAATCTTTCCTTAAAAACCAAATGGATTTGAAAAAGCAAATTCTTTATGTTTTTCCACAAATTGAAGAGAATGATGCCATTGAAGCGGAGGCGGCAGTAACATCTTTTGAAAAATTCAGAAAAGGAGTTTTCAAAGATTATCCAATTGGGTTAATTCATGGAAGAATGTCGTCAAAAGAAAAAGATGAGATAATGGATAAAATGAGAAGGGGAGAAATTCTTCTCCTTGTTGCGACAACTGTAATAGAGGTTGGAATTGATCTTCCGCAGGCGACTGTAATTGTAATAGAAAACGCCGAAAGGTTCGGACTTTCTCAACTTCACCAGTTGAGGGGTAGGGTTGGACGAGGAGGCGAAAAGGGCTATTGTATTCTTATGGTTGGAAAAGAAACTTCCAAAAACGCAGAAAATAGACTAAGGGTTTTGACAGAAACAGACGATGGATTCAAAGTAGCCGAAGAGGATTTGAAATTGAGAGGAGCGGGTGAAGTTTTTGGAACAAAACAATGGGGTGAAAGCGGTTTTTTCTTTGCCAATCCTTTGAGAGACCTAAGGATGCTTGAAACGGCAAGAAGTTGGGCGCAGAAAATTGTCGAAAAAGAAGTTCAACTTGAAGAATATGAAAAAGAAAGGTTGAGGAAATGGCTAAAGGATTATTATCAAAAATCTTACACATTTCTTCGTGGAGGATAAACTTTTTTGGCGCTCTCTTCATTAGCGCCATTTTGTGGTTTTTATCTCTTCCTCCTTATGGGATATCTGTTCTCTCTGTTTTAGCGTTTGCTTTCCCGCTGATTTTTCTGCATAATACTGAATTAAAAAAAATTCTCTTTTATGCTCCAATATTCACAACGATTTTTGAGTTTTCTTCATATTGGTGGATTGCTCCAGTCATTTCTAAATATGGCAGTATTCCATTTTATTTGGCTTTGGCATTGACTTTGTTGCTTTCGTTTTATTTGGGAATTTATCTTTTCTTATTCTATTTTGGAATGAAGATTTTTCTAAATAAATATGGAATTTCTGGACTTGCATTTGCACCTTTGCTTTATACGGTTCTTGAATGGCTGAAAGGAAGTTTATTTGGCGGCTTTCCCTGGTGGGGGCTCGGATATAGCATTTCAATGAATGATTACCTGCTTCAAAGCGCAAGATTTTTTGGGATTTACGGGCTCTCTTTCCTTGGTATGATGCTCGTAGTTTCTCTTTGTTTTCTTGTCATTTCAAGAAAAGAAATTTTTTCTCTTTTTTTCTCTTCTTTAACGCTGCTTATTCTTTTCTTTTCTTTTGTGGACGGTTATTTCTATAGCAGAAAAGAGATAAAAAAGGGTGAAACTTTTGCGGTCGGATTTATTCAGCCAAACATCCCTCAAGATAGAAAATGGGATCCTCAATTTAGAAACGAAATAATGAAAAATATGGAGGATTTGTCGCTTTCTTTAGAAAAAGAGTGTCTTGATATTCTTGTTATGCCAGAGTCTTCTACACCTGTTGAGTGGGGTTATGACAAAGAATTTGACGAAAAACTTGTAAAAATTGCCAAACAGACGAACTCTAATCTTGTTTTTGGAACTGTTTTTGAAGACGAAAATGGAATTTACAACGGCGCTGTTGTTTTAAACCGTGAAGGGCAAAAGGTTGCGGACTACAAAAAGACACACCTTGTTCCTTTCGGAGAATATGTTCCGATGCATAAAACGCTTTCCTTTATTTCTCCCATTGTTGAAAGTTCAGCAAGTTTTCAAAAGGGGGCAAGTTTAGATCCAATTGAAATAGAAGGAAAAAAGATTGGAATTTCAATATGTTACGAAACAATATTTCCAAACTTAATAAGAAAGCAGGTCAAAAATGGGGCTGAACTTCTTGTGAATCTTTCAAATGATGCTTGGTATATAGGCACACCCGCTTTGATGCAACATTTTCTAATAGATAGAGTAAGGTGCGTTGAAAACAAGAGATATCTTGTAAGAAGCGCAAATGGCGGAGTTTCTGCAGTGGTAAATTGTAATGGAAGAATAGAATCGACTGCAGAAATAAAAAATCCTTCTGCCTCTTTTGGAGAGGTAAGATTGGTATCGGAAAAAACTTTTTATTGCAAATGGGGCGATTTTTATATTTTAGTCTTTTCGGCAATTCTTCTTTTAGGATTTTTTGTTAAAGAAGTTAAGGGGATAAATAATTTACTGCTGATTTTTTAGATTTTATTCATTGTCAAGATAGAAATAACAAACAATCCACACAATACGGTTGAAATCTTTTGTAGAATTTGATGGGGCATAAATTATCCCAAATTTGTCATTAGGCTCAAATTTTCTAATGACTGCCATTAGGAAAAATATGGGGAAAAATATTGTAAAATAAGAGTTTGGCGGAGAATGATTTTTGTTTAGGAAATGATTAAGATATGTAAGAAAAAGGTGA
>JAAZNT010000036.1 GCA_012798145.1 Thermoanaerobaculaceae bacterium
AATCAAAAATCTTCTTGCAAAATTTCATTTTGCAGAATCTTTTTTCTTATGTTTCTGTAAATGGCTTCGCCATTTTCAGCCTGCCTAAATCTCATCAATCTCTTTTAAAACATCAAACGAGTGCACCGGCGGTGGGGGGTAATCTGCTGCGTCAGACTTCGGGGGATGGAATACTCAACGACCACAAGGTCGCCTCCGTTTCCACCCCCTCGTCTTCCTTGCATCTCACCCCCCAGCGCCTATGTGCACTTATCTTCCATTTTCCCTAAGCAATCTCTAATCGCTTGTTAAAGTTTTTTTAATGACAAATTAGTTATAATTACTGCAAAGCAATTCTTGAATTTTAAAAAGAATGGCAGATTATTGCAGATAGCCGTTTTGGTTATTATCTTCTTCCTCTTCCCATTTCTTTTTCCATTTGAGCCGTTTATGTATTGTAACAAAAGAAGCGATTAAAAAAAGAAAGAGAACAAAGAGCCAAATTGCGTTTGTTGAAGTTATAAGAAAAAGAATTGGACCCCACCAAGGAAGTTTTTTTGCCCACGCCTTGAAAGCGGAGTCAGGAGTTAAATTAAATCTTTTTGCAAAGGCTACTTCAAAAGAGCGATTCAATTTTATTTCTTCTATAAAAGATTTTAGATCGCTGTCGCTGTGAAAAAGGTCTTTAACAAATGCTCTTGAAAGGGCATAAGAGTTTCTGCTTGCCCCTTCCAACCCTACGAAATCTTTCTCAAGTTTTGAAAGGTTAAAATCAGAAAGGGCTATTTTGGGAAGAGAAAGAGCGAGATAAAATTCATCGGCAAACCCCCATTCTTTAGACAGTTTCATAGCCACGCCTTCGTCAAACCACCTTGGAACTCTGAACCCTAATGACCTGTAAATGTAAATATGAGAAAGTTCGTGGATGTAAACCTGCTCAAGAGAGCCGAAGGGGTAAGAATTTGTTCTATCTTTGAATAGATATATTTCTCCCTGCTCTGGGATTGCCGCTCCGGAAACATACTTGGGAAGAGATTTGAGCACTTCAGGAAGGGGGTCGTTTTTGGAAAGGATTGTTGTTTTTACTTCATAATTTGTCTTTAAGTTGTAAAAATTGGCGATATTTTCCTGTTGAGGATCTTGATATCCAAATGCAAAAAAGGTAAAAAGAAAAACAATTGCGGTTATCTTTTTCAATTTTTCCTTATCCAAGAAGAGTTAGAGAAGTTTCCGAAAGAATCGACGGCTTGAAACACGACCCATTTGTCATCTTTATTCAATTTAACTGTGAAAGTAGCATCTTTTGCGCCAAATACTTTTCCATCGCTTTCAACTTCAGACCACAACTCTCCATTTCTGCTTAATCTTCCGCTTCTTACTGAGGAGTTGTCCTTTACATAAAACTTAAGAAGTCCGTTCTCTTCGCTCATAGTAATTTGCGGAGGCGTGTTGTCGATTTCAAAAAGGGGAACTTCGTAAACATCATATTTTGCTTCTTCTGCGCCGTTGCTTACAAAATCTGAAGCGGTAATGATCAGTGAGTAGTTCCCATCGGGAAGAGTCCTTGCGTCAAAAGTAAAATAATTCTCTTTCAAATTTTCTGTAAGTATGAAAGAGAACTTGGAGTTTTCCGGTTTTATTTCAATTTTGACTCTCACATCATCGTTGTCGGGGTCTGAGACTGAAAAAGAAACCATTCTGAAGCCGTATAGGTAATAGGTTTGTGTTCCTGAATCGTAAGGTCTTGATTGGGCTATTTCTGGGAAAGCTCTTTCTTTTTGGTGGATGTCTTGAACAAGACGGTCTCCCAGTTGGGCTATGTTTTTTACATAAATTTCACCCGGAGGATGAATTTTTACATTCTCTATTTTTGGCGGCCTGTTTACAGGTTTTACTGCAATTGTTATTCCTTTGAAGGAGTTTGCTTTTTCGCCAAACTCAATTCTCCATTGGTAATACCTTGACGGGGGAATTGAATTTAAATTGTCTGTTGAAGTCCATTTTGTCCAGAAGGGGTCCGGAACGGTGGTGTTTCCTGCTCTTATAAAAACTTTATGAGAGGAGGAAATCTCCCATTTTACAGAGCCGATTTTTGAAATTCCTCCGCAATCAATAACAGGAGAGTTGTATGCAGAAGATGCGCTTCTTAAAGGAGATGCAAAAGAAGGGGGAGACGAAAAGAAAATTTGTGGGTTATTCCCATTTCCGCAAAGTTGGACAATGCCTTTTTCAAATTTTTTGCAAAGCCCGATTTTTGCTCCATTAAAGAGATACAATGAGCCATTTGCGCTTCCCAAGAAAACCTCTTTTCCGTTTGACCAGAGAGAATTGAGTAAAGTTGAAAACGAACCTAAGGATGATACGCCAGAGTTTTCAGAATAGGAATATAGTTGTCCATTTTCTTTGTCTTTTTTAGAATTGACAGAAAGAATAAGCAGGTTGTTAAGAGAGCAAATTGATGTAACCTCTTCCCCCTCAAAAGAAGCAAGTAGAATAGGATTGAGGTCAAGGTCAAATCTGTAGAGAGATGGTGGGTTTGAAGTTCCAAGGTAATAAGATTCTTTGAAAAGAAATAGGGTTCTTGAATGGTCTGCTGGGATTTGAATTGATTTTTTTATTTCCCCATTTTGTGATAGAAGAAAAATCTTTGCGGGTTTTCCAGTAGCAACTATCAAATCTCCGTTTGGCGCTGTAAGAATTGAATTAACCAGATCAGCGCTTAATTCAGAAAGAAGCTTCTTTTCGCCATTCAATTTTATTTCATAGATTCTTGCTGGCGACGCTGTTCCAACGAAAATCTTTTCTTTTGCTGTGGTGATTGCTGTAACCATTGCTTCTTCAAATGTTGAAATTTGTTGAATATTTCCGCCTTCAATTTTAAGAAGAGAACTTTCAGACGCTGTTCCGACAAATATTGTTGAGTTAGAAGCAAAAGATGAAATTGGGGAAGAAGGAAGGGAAACGGCTTGCCCGAAATCTGTTGAAAGCGAGAAAGTTCCGTCGGGATAAACCACAACTCCAGAAGGTTTTCCATCAAGAAGGTCTTGGTATATTGATGAGAAGTAATTTGTGGATGAAGAAAAAATTGCTAAAGAGAGGAGGAAAAATGGCAGACAAATAAGAAATTTTTTCATTGCTCTTCCCTTTCTTTTATTTCAACTGTCAATTCAAGTTCTGAAGAGAAATATCCGCTTTCCATTACTGGAATAAGTTCTCCCAAAAGTTTTTCCGAACTTTTTGAGTTTGAGTTAACTGCCGAAGGAACAACATTCTTCAATGTCAAAGGAAGATTGTATATTCTGTTGCTACCGAGTAGGTATGATTCTTCATCGGTAAATGCGCTGGCGTAAAGGAAACCTCCTTCAGGAATTTTCCTTAAAACGGACAGAAGTGTTTCAAACGAACTTGGCACTATCTCTAAAGACTTAACCAATCTCTTGTAAAGCGAGATATTGTCTCCCACTACAATTTTAATCTTTTGGGACGGCAATTCCTTGGAAGGAAGAGAAAAAGAGAATCTTGAAAATCCTTTTTGATAGGGCTGGAAAATTCCCTCTATTTCTATTTTATCTCCTTTGGGAACTTTGTCTTTCAGTGATTTGATTTGAATTAAGTTCCCATCGCTCTTTCCATTGCTTGAATGAATAACCAATTTAACGCTTTTTATTTTCGGCTTTTCAAATTGATTTGATGAGAGAAGTTCAAAAATTTCTGAAAGAAACGAGGAAAGTTGGAGCGATGGCTCATCTCCTCCAAAAATTTGCTTTTTAATCTCAAGTTTTGTTCCGTTTTCAAAATCAAATTGAGAAGATTCAAGCGCTATATGGGAAGAAGTTCTGTTTTCTTCAAGATTATCCAATATTTGAGACACTGTAAGGAAAAACAGCATTTTGGAAAGTTCAGGAAAACGGACTATATTAACTTTTTTTTCAAATTTTTCGTCTTTAGAATTTGTGAAAAGAATTTCAATAGGAATAGTATTTGATTTAACGCCTTTTTCGCAGACAATTCCATATGGAGTGTCAAGAATCATTCTTCCTATCTCTTCTTGAGAGGAAGACATTTTGAAACTGAAGGCAAAACTTGGCATTATGGTTGAAACTTTCGCTTTTACAACTGGGAAGTCAACTTCTCCCAAACCCAAAAAAGGATGCCCAAAAGCGAGAAACTTGTTTCCTTTTGTTGAAGAAACTGTTCCGTAAGCAGTAAGGTTTAAATCTCCTGAAATGAGTTGAACCCCGATCATTCCTCCGGGAGAAATTTCTGCTTCTTTCAGAAAAGTCTGCCCTTCTCCTTGAGAGAGTGTTATGTTTTGCTCTTCAAGGGGGGCAAGAAAACTTTTTGGGTTTTCTTCCGAACAATTAATTTTACTTAAAAAATTTTCAAATGTCGCTGGTTTTTTAGGACTTAAGGCGATATTTCCTGAAGAACTTTTATCGTAAAGTTCAACCATTTTTTCCGCAGGCGTTGCAGCGCACAGCGGCTCTTTTGCGAAAAACCATCCGATTGCTATTGCTCCAAGAAATTTGCCGCCCAGAAAGAGAGGACTGCCGCTCATTGCCGCAACGACTCCGCAATCTTCAAAAGGCTTTCCTTTAAGTTTGCAAATAATATAGTCGGTGTCACTTGAGCCAATTTTTTGAACTCCAATTATTTCCGCTTCAAACTCAAAAATATCCTCCCCCTTTATCACAGTAAAACCTTTCGCAACAGCGCCTTCTTTCACATCTTGAAGGGGAAAAACATCTGCTGTTTTTTGAGAAAACAGGTTTAATGAATAAAAAATCAGTAAAAATGAAAAGATCCTTTTGCAGTTTTTCATCCTTTAACCTCTACCTTATCTTTATTGTTGCTATAGCGAGCAGGGCTAAAATTCCAGATATAATCCAAAGTCTTACCACAACTTTGTTTTCAGCCAAGCCCCTGTATTGAAGTTCATGGTGGAGCGGGGCTCTATGAAATATTCTCCTGCCTAAAAAATTTACTCCTATTTTATCTTGAACCTGAGAAGTGAACGCTTCTGCAACAAAAAGCCCTCCAAGAAGAGGGAAGAGAAGTTCTTGTTTGAGCAGAACAGAAAGAGTAGCGATCATTCCTCCGATTGCAAGAGAGCCAGTATCGCCCATAAATATTTGGGCAGGGTATGCGTTATACCACAAAAACCCAACAGCAGCCCCGGCAAAACAGGAAGCAAGTATTGTTAATTCGCCGGCGCCGGGGTAATGGGGAAATTGCAAATATTTTGCTTGCAGAGCGTTTCCAATAATGTAGGCAAACACTCCAAGAACAGAAACAACAAAAGTTGAGGGAACAATCGCAAGGCCGTCAAGCCCGTCTGTTATGTTCACAGAATTGCTTACCGCAATGAAATAAAAGAAAACAAATGTCCCATAAATTAAAAATGATGTCAGAAGGGGATACTTAAAGAAGGGCGCATACAAATTTGCTCTTTCACTTTCGGGAATAGGGCTAAAACTGCTGAATAAAAATACGACAAATGCGAGTGAATATAATCCTTGCAGAATAAGTTTCAGTTTTTCTGAAAAACCCCCTTCTCCAGATCTTGCTTTCAATTTTGCCCTGTCATCCATATAGCCCAGTAAAGAATAGTAAGAAAAGGAGACAATAGTAAGAATCACAAATGCGTTTGTGAGGGAAGCCCACAATAGTGAAGAAACAATGAAAGCAATTGCGATCAAAATCCCGCCCATTGTAGGAGTTCCGCTCTTGTCAGAGGCAGAAGGAATACCCGTTTCTCTGGCAAAATCAAGGAATTGTTTTTTATGAAAATAAGATATAAAAAATCTTGCGGAGAAAAGAACTATGATGATTGATGTTAAAGCAGCCCCGATGGCTCTGAAAGATATGTAATTGAAAAGTCTTAAAAAGCCAAGTTCAGGAAAAACATCCATAAGATAACGGAAAAGGTGATAAAGCATCTTATTCTTTCTCCAGAAGTTCAAAAATCTTTTTGTAATTTTGCTTAATTGAGAATAACGGCTTGAAATCTGTTGAAGTTAAATTGAATTTAAGGAGTTCTTTTTTCACTTTATCTTTCTCAATTTTGACTCCTCTTTCAATAATTCTTCTGATTGCAAGCAGAGCGGCTTCTCTGACCTGCCAGAAAAAGTGGTCCTTAAATGAAAGAATGTGTTCTAAAGCGTCTTCGTCTCCAATTTCACCAAGAAGCAAAATCGATTCTTTGGCGACTTCAAATTCACTGTCTAAAGATAGTTTTTTTGCAAATTCAATAATTTCTAGGTTGCTTAAAAGTTTGGCACTTTCTTTTTGAGCAAGAAGAAGTGCTGCAGAACGAGTTTCGTAATAAGGATCTGAAAAAGCCACCCTCAAAATCTTTGTCAATTCTTCAACTTTGATATTGTATTCTCTCAAAGAAAGCAGGGAGTTTCTTCTTAAAAATCCAACATTTTTAAATTCTTCTCCT
>JAAZNT010000037.1 GCA_012798145.1 Thermoanaerobaculaceae bacterium
GCGCTAATAAGGGGTTCAAGCAAAAGATCAAGGTCGCCGTTAAGGACATCGCTCAACCTGTAAAGGGTTAAAGAAATCCTATGGTCTGTGACCCTGTTTTGCGGGAAATTATAAGTCCTTATTTTTTCAGATCTGTCGCCCGATTTAACCATCTCTTTTCTTGTTGAGGATAATTCATTCATTCTTTTTTCTTCTTCAAGTTGGAGAAGTCGTGAACGAAGGATTTTGAGCGCTTTTGCCTTGTTCTTTATCTGACTTTTTTCATCCTGACAGGAAACGACTATGTTTGTGGGAATGTGTGTGATTCTTACGGCGCTGTAAGTTGTGTTTACGCTTTGTCCTCCTGGACCTGAGGAGCAAAACCTGTCTATTCTAAGATCTTTTTCATCTATCTGAATATCTATTTCTTCCGCTTCTGGAAGAACTGCGACTGTTATTGCGCTCGTGTGAATTCTTCCGGAACTTTCGGTTTCAGGAACCCTTTGGACTCTGTGAACTCCTCCTTCATACTTCAGTCTTGAATAAACTTTTTCTCCTGAAATAGATGCGATGACTTCTTTATAACCGCCAAGCCCAGTCGGGTTGTCGCTGAGAACTTCAAGTTTCCATCCCACTTTTTCAGCATACCTGAAATACATTCTAAAAACATCCCCTGCAAACAGCGCCGCCTCTTCTCCCCCTGTCCCAGCCCTGATTTCAAGGATTACATTTCTTTTGTCAAATGGGTCTTTAGGCAAAAGAAGAAGTTTTAGTTTTTTCTCCAATTTTGAAATTTCATTCTCAATGTTTGCGATTTCTTCTTCTCCCATTTTTTTTAATTCGGGATCTTCGCTCTGCGCCCAATTTTTTGCTTCTTCATAATCAGCGATTAATTTTTTATAAGACTTGTAGGTTTCAACCGTCTCGCTGAGATCGCTAAAAGCTATGGACAAATCTTTGAATTTTGCTTGGTCCTGAACTATTTCTGGCTTTGATAGTTGGCTTTCAATTTCTGAATGTTTTTTGACAAGATTATCAAGTTTGTCTAATATTTTCTTTTCCATTTCTTTATTTCACTCAAATAACTTACAAGAAAATAAGGAATGCAAATCCCATCAACGAATAAACAAGAAGCAAAAGGAAACTTAACATTCCTGTCTTCTTTTCTCCAAAAATTATTGAGTATACTCCTTTCAAAATGTTGTTTGATGAGGTGGCAATTATTATCGCTTGTGCTCCAACTTCCACAGGAAAAACTTTTCCCGAAGTCTGGGTAAGAGACATAATAAAAGGATCAACATCTGAAAAACCCATAAGAGCGGCAATTAAATAAATCAAAGAAGTTCCAAGAAATCGCACGAAAAGTTCTGTGGAAATTAACACAATCAAAAAGACAAAAGCGAAGAGAACAGCAGAAGTGATGTCAAGAGGGTTTTTGGGAGAGTATTTTCCTTCAATATTGTGGTCCTTGCTTTCTTTTATTTTTGAAAAAATAATCCCGCTTGCAGAGCCGATTATGAACAGCGCAAGGCAGGGGATAAGAATCTTTTGCGAAAGAGCATTGTTAAAAACAAATACTAAAATGAAAATCCTCAAATACATTATTGAAGAAGAAAGAAGGATGCTTCCTGAAAAGTAGCGTGGATATATCTCTTCTTTTGACCTTCTTGACAGAACAATTGTTGTCGCTGTTGAAGAGTATGCTCCTCCCAAAACCGCTGTCATAAGTGCTCCTCCTTTTCCTTTTGAGAGTTTGTTTATTACATAACTTCCGTAAGAGACCACGCTCACAGCCACAACAACAAGCCAAGTTTTAAAAGGATTAATATTTAGAGGGGTCAAGTTTTGGTTTGGAACAATGGGAAGAATTACAAATGTCACCAGCAAAAACTTTGTAAATGTGATTA
>JAAZNT010000038.1 GCA_012798145.1 Thermoanaerobaculaceae bacterium
CTTGAGCCCCCGCCAAGACCTAAGGGAAGAATAATTGAAGGCGAGCCGAAAGAAGCGGCAAAAGAACTTGTAAAACTGCTTCACGAAGAGGCAAAGGTTTTGTAAGGAGGTTAAAATGAAATTTCTTGTTTATTTTGAAGTAAGAGAAGGTCAAATAAAAAAAGCCTCTTTTGAAACCGCCTCAGCAGTGAAAAAAATCGCTGACGAGACAAAAGGGGAAGTTTTTGGAATTTTAATTGGCAAAGATGTATCTTCCATTGCTGGAATCATAGGAAGAGTGGGAATAAAAAAAGCGTTTGTCTTTGAAGACGAATCGCTTTCAAAATTAAGCAATTCACTTTTTTCCAAAATAATAGCAGATTTTGCCAAAGAACAGGGATTTGACGGAATATTCTTTTCAGCGACATCTCAAGGAAAAGACCTTGCTCCGCTTGTATGCGGTTTTGGTGATCTGCCCTACATTTCAGATTGCACCTCTCTTGAAGTTGAAGAGGGAAAAATAACTTTTGTCAAACCTATCTACTCCGGAAAAGGGCTTCTTAAACAGCAAGCGGAAAACGGAGCAAAATTTGTTGCATCTTTGAGACCCAATGTTTTCCCGATTTTGGAAGCGAAGACAGAGACGGAAGTGGAAAAAATTCCCGCCAAAGATTATTCTTCAATCAAGAGCGCAGTCGTTGAAGGGATAGAAAAAGGTTCGGGAGAACTTCTTGATGTAGCCGAAGCGGATATTATTATCTCCGGTGGAAGGGGTATGAAAGGGCCAGAGAATTTTCCCCTTCTTGCCGAACTTGCAAAAACAGTCGGTGGAGCGATGGGCGCTTCAAGAGCGGCTGTTGACGCGGGATGGGTTCCCCACTCTCATCAGGTTGGACAAACTGGAAAAGTTGTCTCGCCAAGTTTATATATTGCCTGCGGGATTTCCGGGGCGATCCAGCACCTTGCGGGAATGTCCTCCTCAAAAGTTATTGTGGCGATAAACAAAGATAAGGAAGCGCCAATTTTCAATGTTGCAACCTACGGGATTGTCGGCGACCTTTTTGAGGTTGTTCCACACCTTAAGGAAGAGTTGAAAGCCCTCAAAGAACAGGGGTAAATGGCAGTTTCAAGAAAAACTGTTTGTGTAAAAGTCGGCAGTGTTGAAATAGGCGGGAAGAATCCCGTCAGAATACAATCTATGGCTGACACAAACAGCGAAGATGTCGCCTCAACTGTAAAGCAACTTATATCACTTTACAACGCCGGGTCAGAACTTTTAAGAATAACTGTCAACACAGAAAAGGCGGCAAAATCTGTTTCAGAAATAAAAAAGAATCTATTGAAAGAAGGATGCTTCGCTCCGCTAATAGGGGATTTCCACTACAACGGGCACATCCTCTTAAAAAATTATCCCAAATGCGCGGAATCGCTTGACAAATTTAGAATAAACCCGGGGAACACCGGCAAAAAAGATTCAAGAACACGCCATTTTATTGAAATCTGCGAGATTGCCAAAGATTTGGACAAGCCGGTAAGAATAGGAGTAAATTCCGGTTCGGTTGATGAAGACATTCTAAATACTCTTCGCCGCCAAAACGAAAAAAACAAAAAGAAAAAGAGCGAAAGAGAATTGATTATAGAGGGGATGATAAAATCTGCTCTTTTTTCTCTTGAAATGGCTCTTGATTTTGGAATTAAGAAAAACAAAATAATAATTTCCTGTAAAACCACAGAACCTTTAGAGCAGATATATCTTTACAGAAAACTTGCAAAGATGTGCGAGCAACCTCTCCACCTCGGGCTTACTGAAGCGGGCGGAGGAACGAAAGGAATAGTTTGGTCAACAACAGCCCTTTCAATTCTTCTTTCCGAAGGAATCGGAGAGACTATAAGAGTATCTCTTACCCCTTCCCCCGAATCGGACAGAACTGAAGAAGTTTTTGTAGCAAAAGAAATTCTGGAATCTCTGAACTTAAGAAATTTTTCGCCCAAAATAATTTCCTGTCCCGGATGCGGAAGAACATCATCAAATTTATACAGAAGCCTCGCCAAAGAGATTGACCTTTTTGTCAAGGAAAACTCATTCAAATGGACAAAAGAAAGAGCCGGGGTTGAAAATCTCAAAATTGCGGTTATGGGATGCATTGTAAATGGAATAGGGGAAGGAAAAAGCGCCCACATAGGTATTTCGCTTCCGGGAAGCGGTGAGAATCCCCAAAGCGTGATTTTTGAAAAAGGAAGACAGACTGTAACGGTTAGGGGAGACTTGAAAACTTTACTGAAAGAGATGAAAAGCAGAATTGAAAAATTTATTGCAGAAGAATATCCTTTAAGGGGAGAAAAAAATGGAAGCAAACCCCGCTGAGAGAATAAAAGAACTTAAATCATCTTTAGGAGCGTATCTAAAAACATACCGAAGCGAATATCTGCTTGCCGTCAAAGAATATCTTGAAGAGATATATCTTGCCGAGGGGCTTAAAGAGATTGGTTGCGACGGAAAGTGCAAAGGCTGTTTTCTTGCTTTTGAAGAGGGATGGCAGGCGGCAAATCAATGCAAGATGTGGGCATTATACACTGCCCTTTCAGGAATTGAGATCAAAGAAACAAAAAATCCACAAATAATAAATCTTTCAAAACAACTTTTTGAAGCGCTAAATAAAAAAAAGTAGGACCATTCGCCTCTCAGGAGAGGGCGGGGGTGAGGTTTCCGCTTTTCCCCCTCGCCTCACAGGAGAGGGGCAGGGGTGAGGTTTCCGCTTTTCAACCTCTCCTCGCAGGAGAGGGCGGGGTGAGGTTTCAACTTAAAAACGCTGTCACTGCGAGATTATCTTCGAAGCTTTGACAAACGAAGCAGTCTTCCTTTAATCCCCCTCGCCTCTCA
>JAAZNT010000039.1 GCA_012798145.1 Thermoanaerobaculaceae bacterium
GAAAAAGAAATAACCGTGAAAATAGAAAAGTTTGCGGGAGAAAAGCATTTCATTCTCAAGAATTTTGAAAATTCAAATAAAATTCTGAAATTAAAATCGAAAAATTATAAAATAATCGAAAAAATACAAGGCGACATCTTTCTTATAAAATCAAATTTTGAAGGCGTTGAAACACTGAAAAAACTTTTTCCAGAATCTTTGTTGATTGAATACAAGCCGCTCTACAAAATTGACCCTTCGCTTCTTTATTCAAATTGGAAAGAGGCGGTTGTTGTTGAAGCGCTTCTCCATAAAGGCGAAAAACCCGAATCTCTTTCTCGTGAAATAAAGAAACATTTTTTCATAACCGCTCTGGGAGATGAAAAAAGCGGCTTCCGCTTGCGATGGCTTGTGGAAATAAGTCAAATCTCAACATTTGCAAGAGAGCTTTCCAATTATGATGAGGTTTGCCTTATCTATCCTTGGTTTCTCCCTTCCCCACTGAACGACGATTCAATATGGGTTATACAAAGTTATGACACAGCAAACAAGAGAAACTACTCCCTATCCGCAGTTATGTTCAATCACTCAATTCTCGGGCAGAATGAAATTGCAACAATTTGCGACACAGGGCTTGATAACGATATGTGTTACTTTTCATACGACACACTTGGTTATGCCACCGCTCAATATCCCGCCCTTCCACAAACAGGACAGATTGACTTGACAAAAAAAGTTATCGCTTATTCAGTTCTTCCCGGCGCAACCGCATACGACAACGATTCAAACTGCGGAGCATTCAACCAATACCACGGAACGCACACAAGCGGAACGCTTGTCGGCGACAATTTTGCAAATCTCTCTTCAGAATCTAATATCGGGCACGACACTGCGGACGGAATGGCTCCGATGGCAAAACTCTACTTTCAAGACGCCGGAGATGACATTTCCGGCTGTCTTTCTGGACTTGCCAGCGACTACCGTCTGATTTTCAAACAAAGTTATGATGTAGGGGCAAGAGTTCATTCAAACTCTTGGGGAGCGGAGGCAAACGGCGAATACACAACAGACTCTTTTTCTGTTGATGATTTCTGCTACAACAACGATGATTTTGTTATATGCTTTGCTGCTGGAAACAGCGGCTATCTCTCCCAGACTATCAACACGCCGGCGACAGCAAAGAATTGCATCACTGTTGGAAGTTTGACAAACGGCTCTATCGGTAGCAACAAGGTTTCAGATTTTTCTTCAAAAGGTCCGACAAAAGACGGAAGAATAAAGCCCGAACTTTGCGCTCCGGGAGAAAATATTTTGTCGGCTTCAGGAACATCTTCATCAGAAGATAGAAACTGCTCTTTTAAAGCGATGAGCGGAACTTCTATGGCAACTCCTACGCTTGCTGGCGGGGCTGTTCTTTTGAGAAATTATTTCACTCAAGGTTTTTACCCTTCGGGAGAGAAGAATCCTTCAGATTCTTTCAACCCCACTTCTGCTCTCATAAAAAGCGCTCTTGTCGCAGGGGCAATGGATGTCGGCGAAAAAGATTTTCCCAATTTTGTAGAAGGGTTTGGAAGAATCAATCTTGACAGATTCTGCTATTTCAAGACAAACGAAAAGGATAATTTGAGGGCAATCGCCTATGATGTTAGAAATTATGCGGGAATAAAAGAGGGGGAAGAGATGGTTTTCAAAATCCCAGCCAAGGGGTATTTGAAAGCGGTTCTCTCTTGGACAGACCCACCCGCGTCGCTTCTATCTTCCCAAACGCTTGTTAATAATCTTGACCTCAAAGTGATTTCGCCCTCCGGTCAAGTTTATTACGGCAACAATTTTCAAAACGGCAATTCAGTTTCAGGAGGAAGCGCTGATTCGACAAACAACACAGAAATGTTTTTTCTTGAAAACTGCGAAGAAGGAATTTGGAAGATCGCCATAGTTGGAAGCGATATAAAAGGAACTCTCGATTATCCTTACTCTGACAGACAGGGTTTCGCTTTGGCAATTGTGAAAGAATACGGCGATTCACCGCAGAACGCTCCCCAAATCACAGCACTCTCAGACGCTGGAAGTGAAGGAGTAAGAATTGAATGGAATTTGACCGAAGGTGCGGATAGTTACTCAATTTACAGAATTGACGAGAATGGCGACAATATCAACAAACAAACTTTCATAGGACAGACATCAGAAAACTTTTTTTATGACACAAAAGTTCAGGGAGGATACTCCTATTCATACTTTGTCAGAGCGCTAAAAAATGGTTTTGAAGGTGAATCTTCTCAAAGAGAGAGCATAATTTACAGCGGCAACTGTTCCCTGCTTCCAAGTTTCAGCGGTGTTAAGGAATGGCAGAACGATTATTCAACCGACTCCTGCGACATCATTCTTTCTTGGGATAACGCTGTTTCAAAATGTCCTCTCGGAAATGAAATGAGTTACAACATTTATAGAGAGAGTTTCCCTAATTTTTCCCCCTCTCAAGGCAACAGAATAGCAAAGGGAGTCATAGGTCTTTCCTATGAAGATGCTCAGGTGCCTGCTAATTCAACATTCTACTATATTGTCAGAAGCGAAGATTCCACGACTATGAACAGCGGTCCAGCAAACGGAGGCAACGAAGACAGGAATTTGAAATGGATAAACGCAACTCCCTTCGGAAACGACGAAGAAATCGGAAATCTCTCTGACGACGGAGGAGACACATTTGCCCTTTTGGCTATGGAAGAGCCATTTATAATTTCAACTCTTACAAACCACACGCCAAACGGAAGGTATTGCTATTCGCTCTCAAAAAATGGAGAACCATATCCAAACAGCGTTTGCGCTTCTTTGTATTCGCCAAAAATTAAAGTCGCATCATCAGATTCGGAGTTTTCATATTACACAAAATACAATCTTGAATACGGTTGGGACGGCGTTGCCGTTGAGATTTCTGAAGACGGCGGAGAAAATTTTGTACCGTCTATCCCTAATGAAAATTATCCATCATCCTTCTTTCTCACAGGTGACCCGCCGATAAACAGTTGCCATTTCCCTTCAACTCAGGGATGTTTCAGCGGTCCTCAACTTAACGACTCGCTCACAGAGTGGCAAAAGTTCAGCCACAATCTTGGAAGTTACAAAGGAAAAGAGATAATTGTAAGATGGAGATTCAGTTCTGACCCCGCCTCTCAATATGATGGTTTTTTCCTTGATGACATAACATTCAAAAATGTTTACATCAAAAGACAATGCGCAAGCAAAACCCCCACTATAATTTTTGACAAGAGCCAATACAACTGCGAAGACACTGCGGAAATAACTGCTAAATACTATGACAAAAAAGGCGCAAAAACTCTTTCCGCTTTGGTTTATAGCGATAGCGAAGAAATCCCGGAAAACATTTTGCTTTATGAAAATCCTTTAAATTCGGGGATTTTCTCATCGCAGGTTCTTCTAACAAGCGAAACAGTAAACGGTGACGGAAAAATTGGCGTAAAAGACAAAGACAAGATAACAGCGACTATTTCCT
Source organism: Thermoanaerobaculaceae bacterium (assembly GCA_012798145.1). Taxonomy (GTDB): domain Bacteria; phylum Acidobacteriota; class UBA4820; order UBA4820; family UBA4820; genus UBA4820. Next base: position 3,488 of record JAAZNT010000039.1, read on the forward strand.
CAGATTCTCAATCTTTCTCCGCAGAATCTTCCATAGACTGCCTTCCTCCACAATTAACTCTTCTGGCAATTGCATTTTCAAATGGTCTGGAAGCAGAAATCTCTTTTGAGACGAGCGAAATGACAACCGCGGTTTTAAGATACGGCGAAACAGAAGAGACGCATAATTCAATAGTTGACGAGAGCTTATCGCTTTCCCACCGCATTAAAATATCTTCCCTTTCTCCCTGCACTCAATACTATTACTCCATTTCGCTTAAGGATTATGCAAACAATTCTTACCAATCAGACATAAAAACTTTCAAAACAAAAATGTGCTATCCCGCCCCCATAATCCAAAGCATTAAAATTCTAAAAGACCCCTTCAGGCTTCAAATTGCAGGCGCAAATTTTCAGGAAGACGCTAAAGTTATGATTGACGGCAATTTTGTCCCTCAAACAAAATTTAAAAACTCAACAACACTAATCGCAAAAAAAGGGAATTCGCTAAAAGCAATGCTTCCAAAAGGGAAACAGGTTTCTGTAACAGTTGTCAATTCAAGCGATCAAACCACATCCCCGCCGTTTTATTTTACAAGGTAATCACCAACTGAATCCTTCGGAACAGTTAATCTACCTTGTAAAATAAAAACAGTCGGATTGGTTTCCATCGGGGTTTATCACCTGAATGCAAACTCTCTCACCTTTTGGAAGTTTCTTTTTCAAATTGCTTCCCGATAGAACAATTTTTGTTCTGTTTGTTTTGTCCTTTCCTTTGTATTCAACACTTCCAACTTTTTCTCCATTTATATAAACTTTGCACCCTTTTTCAAAATTCCAACCCGTAAGTTTTAACCTAAAAGGGCTTGAAAGTTTTTGAATTGATATAATGCCGGGGAATTTGTCGCCACAAACGAGCCAGTCAGAAAGATAATTTGCATAATCTACTGCAACAAAGTCTCCATCTGCTTCAAAATTATTAGGAAAATATTTTGAAAAAGTAAGGTCTAAAGGGGTAATGCTGACATTGGTAGAAATTAATTCTGCGTCGTCGGACCAGTCAGGATAACAATTCTCAGGATAATCTCCCTCAGATGAAAGAGAAAGCAGAATCCCGCCTCTGCGAGTAAAACCTTCATACCCCCCATAAGTGCTGATTACAAGGTTGTCTCCATTCCTGTAGATGCTATTTCCCCACTCATCAAGGTCAACCTCTTTAACCCATTTCAATATGCCATCTTTATCTATTTTTATAAAATTTCCTCCCATTGATTCTTGTTGTTGATCCATCACAATAACTCCCCCATCTTCTGTTTCAATTATTCCTCTATAAACATAATATTCAAAAGGATATGACGGATGAGAAACATTTCTTTGCCAGATGATATTTCCTTCTGCATCAAGCTTCATAATGAAAGCCCCTTCGTGGCGAGGAAACTTACAAGATATTATAAAAAATCCACCATCAGAAGAAGAACAAATAAATGGTTCCATTAGATAGTCAAGATATGGGGGCGGCATACTATTATTAAAACCTTTTGCCCAAACAAGTTCACCCTCTTTATTAAATGAAGCTAACGCTGTCCTGACGCTATCGCTATCTTCGTAAGAAAAAATTACAACAAAATTGTTGTTCTGAATAAAAGTCCCTTTCCATTTTCCAACTGGAATATGGGCGTCGTCTATGAAATAGGTTGCCCAAACAAATTTCTTCAATGAAACATCATATTTTGCAAAGGCAGATGAGTTAAGAGAATAGTTCCCTACGATAAAATAATTATCATCTGGAGTTTTTATACATTCCCCAACTAAATCATAATCTGTAATTTTTTGACTAATAAGATTTCCCCTATCGTCAAATAAGAGGGAACAGGCAGAAAGAGAATTCACCATCACTCCTTTTATCACTACTATAAAAGTTCCATCTTTGTTGTCAATAACGCCTTCAACATTGTAAACTCCCGTATTTAAATAATCTGGAGGTCCAAAAGACGCTGAGTTATATAAATATTTTGCCCATTTTAAATTTCCATGCTTATCTGTTTCGGCAACATAAATAAACCAATAGTCGCAAACATAAGCATCCTTATTAAGCCAAAAACAGTCAAAACCTCCTGCATCCGCAAGAACATAGTTTCCATTACTAAGCAAGTATGAATGGCTAAAAGCAAAATTAGGTGAATCTAACATCTGCGATTCATCATAAGCGTGAAACCATTTTTCTTCACTAAAATTTTTTACGCAAAATAAAAAAGCAATGGTAGCCAAAATAATTATTTGCGATATTTTTGCCGTTTTCATCTTTTTCCTCCGTAAAAGGACAACGGGGTGGGAATTACCCCACCCCTTTTTTCTTTCCTACAAATGGGGGTTAGAAATTGCCCCAATTTTTATTGTTATCGTTTTGGATGCAGAAAGTCCATTTCCATCAACAGCGGTAACTTTGGCGCTATAAATACCATTGGAATTATAGGTATGCTTAGGGTTTTGCTCTGTTGATTCAGCACCATCTCCAAACTGCCATAAAAATGAATATGGCGGCTGCCCTCCTGAAACGCTGCAACTAAAAGTGATTTCAACAGGAGCTGAGGATGAAGAAGTTGGAGAGGCAGTGGCTGAAAGAGTTAACCCTGATGAAACCGTTATTGTTTTGCTTGCTTGAACGGTGTTTCCATAAGAATCTGTTACTTTGCAAGTGGCAGTGTAGCTTCCCACATTGCTATAAGTATGACTTACAGACATCTTATTAGAGCCGGAATCGGTCTGCCCATCTCCAAAGTTCCATTCAAAGTTCGTATAATAACCGCTTCCTCCCGTTGGATTACAAGCAAAATTAACATTTAAAGGTGGGGGACCGCTTTCAGGGTTTGCAGTAATGGTTGCTGAAATATTGCCTCCAACTGTTATGGTTACGCTTGCACTTCCTGTTCTTCCTATACAATTTCCACTTCCTATTTCTGTTACATTTAAAACCACTTGATATGTTCCGTTTTGTGAAAATTGGTGATTTATTTCATTTCCCATTCCTTGTTGACCGTCTCCAAAATTCCAACTATATTGATAACTTCCGCAACCGCCGCTTACTGCTGTTGTAAAATAAACTGTTAAAGGAGCGGGACCTGAAGTTTTATCTGGAAATATAGATACTATCAGGTCGCCACTTCCAGAATAAGGGAAGAAGAAGGTATAGTAGAGAGTTTCTACAATTCCATAATCGCTTTTTGGCTCAACTTTAAATGTTGCTTGAATATCTGTTGTTGATGCTTGCTTCGCAATATTGAGGCTCACATTAGCGCTTCTTAAATTTTTATTGCATCCTGATACTCCATCTGTTGTTGTCGCTATCGGTGTTGCTGAAATCTTGGAACAATCGCCACTTATGCAACTTACATTACAGGTTATATTGTTTTCTCCCGGACCAACCTCAAAAGCGTCTACAGGTAATGGGTTTAATGTATCAAGATTGTTAAAAAGCCAGCTGCATTTTTGCCCTAAGGTAATGCAATCACTTGTTCCATAAAAAGATGGAACATAAGTCAAATAGGGAGCAGAAATTGTTCCCCAGTCCATAGTTTCAACTTTTGGTTGCACTAATCCAGGTTTATGAGAAGGAGCCCAACCAGCGAATTTGTTTCCATAGTCGGAAGTTCCAGCCTCAGGCCCTCTTAAGTCGTCGTAAGAACAAGTGCTGTCATTGTCATTGTAAACTTTTTGTATTCTATATATGTTGCTTCCAGAAAAAATGATTTTGTTTGTTGCATTATTTAATGGCCTGATTGCTTTATTCAAATATACACCATTCATCTTATATCCCACACTGTTTGCGGGACCATAACCCATAGAGGCAGTAAAAGATGGTGGATATGGAGGTTTTGTAAATGTTAAGGCATTTTGTTTCACTGCCTGAAACCAATCTTTCCAAGTGAGTTTTGGTGCTGGCCATTTGGAATCTGATTTTGGATCAGTGGCATCGGGATTCCACATTCTAAGGCTCACTAATTGGCCACAAGCTATACACCTGTTAGGCGGGGCACATACAGCAGGAGCACCATCCCTTGTCCACAATGCAGACCATACATTGCTTCCACATGAATTTGAAAGGGATTTAACCTTAACTCTTCCTTCATCCCCATCTGCCGCTTCTATACAAGGAAATTTTGTGTACCCGCTCGTTGTCTTACATACTCCGTTAGCAATTTGTCTAAAGGCAACAAGTCCATTTGCAGTAAATGTAACTGATTCATTGCCAAGAACACTGAAAGTCGCAGGTGAAACTCCCAATATCTGAATTTTTTCTGGAAAACCATAGAAAAAACCTTTTTCCCCTGTCCCGCTTTCATTAGGTGGCGTATAACCCTTTGACCACGCTTTTTGCCCTGAACTGACAACTTTTACCTTAACATCACACTCGTTAAAATTATTTTTATCACTGCTATCAGGCACTTGGCAGGTTATGATATTTCCATTTACACAGACATTTTGGGCTTGCCTTCCTGTTGTTGAGTTTGGGATTTTAAATTTAACTTTTAAAACAGAACTTGAGATATTGGTTCCTTGAGGAAGATTAAATCCATAGGTAGTTATAGTGACAGTAGCATGTTGAGTATGACCGCAACTGCAAATATTGGGAGGGTCTTTATGTGGAGTAATGTCAACAATAGAACATCCAGGCGTGTTTTGTCCAGGAATATCGCCGTCTTCGTCTTTTAATGAAGCACTAGCCGCCAATGTTTGAGAATATACATATAAGGCAATATCATCAATGTAAAATGTCGTAAATTTCGTCCCTTGGGCAGTATTTGCTTGGAATCTAAGTAAATAATCTTTTCCCGGTTGGACGCCTAATGCAGCCATAGATATAGGCATTCTTACCAACATCCAATCACTGCTTGGTTGAGTTATGGTTCCTATAAAATATGATTGAGAGGTTTCTATATCAATAAGATAAATTGAGAAGGAGTTGTCCTTTATCAATGTGCTGGCGCTGGCTGTTTTATAGAAGAAAGAAAGGGTTAAAACATCTTCAGAGTCATCAGGTATGGCAACAAAGTGTTCTGCAAATTCAAAACTTCCTGATAAGCTTCCCAATTGCATAGAAGAGATTCCATCATATACAAAACCCGAATCAAATTCTTTTACCAAAGGAAACTCTTCATCAGCCGTCGCTCCAACCCAGCCACTATAATAACCCTCAAAATCTGCTCCTTCCAGAAGATTTGAGCTTGTTATTTCGCATCTTTTAAGTTTTCTTTCTCCTATGGGGTCTATAAGTTCGGCTTCAAGTGTATGAGGACCCGGTGTTAAATTTGACCAGTTCATAGGAACATCCAATCTCTTGTCAGTTGTGGAAGCGACAATTTCACCATCTATTGAAAGTGTCAAACTTTCTATTCCATTCGGAGCGTCCGCAAGAACAGTAAAAGGCGCTGCTCCCGTTATCGTTGATATCGGATAAACGCATCCAAAATGCGGAGAAATAAATTCAAGATTTGGCGTAGGTGTCCCCTGTCCGGCGGTATAAATAAGAGAAACATCGTCAATCATAAATTTAGTTGGCTTTGTCCCATCTGTGGATGTTTCAAATCTTAGCGTTATTAATTTTCCCGCATAAGAGGTCAAATTGGGAATACTTATTGCCTGCCAATCACAAGAGTTAACATTGCTGTATTGAACAAGCATATCATTCAATGTTTCTCCTTTTATAATTACTTTTAAGAAGTCATGGGGCGTCTTGTCGTTGCCAGTTGATTTAATTTTCATTGCAAAAGAGAGTATCAAACTCTCAAGGTTCTGAGGAACAATCAATGACTGCTCAATAACATCAATTTCTTTATTCGTCCCTCCTAAGGTTACATATCTGTTTCCGCCATGAGGATTGCCGTTTTCATTTGGACCTGAAACCAAAACTCCTCCTTTTGTTGTCTCAACAACCCAAGGATACAGAGATTTGCTCTGCTCAAAGCCGCCGTTTACAATCAATTCAGTCGGAGTTTGAGAGAAATATCCAAAGGAAATCATCGCTGTCAAAACAATCAGAAAAATTATCTTTTTCATCTGACCCTCCTTTAGCCAAAAAATCCTTTTTTAACGCTTCGTCCACAATTTTTTCTGTTTTGAGATTTTGGCGGGGGGCGGGCGAGTTTCTCTCTGAATGGTTGTTTTGATTGATTGATTGATTGATTGATTGATTGATTGATTGATTGATTGTGCAA
>JAAZNT010000040.1 GCA_012798145.1 Thermoanaerobaculaceae bacterium
GACAATCTTCTTTATTTCTTCAGGATTAAGGACAATCGGTTCTGAAGAAGATTTTTCCTGCCCCTGAAACGCTAAACTCAAGTAAAAAAGAAAAATAAAAAGAAGAATTTTTCTCATTTTTTCCCCTGCCTTGCCTCAATAAAGATCATCTTTAGTTCATAGATATAATCTCTCAATACCTTTTCTTCCTCTGTACTTAAATTTCCTTTACTCTTTCTCTGAATAGCATCAAGCCATTCTATCATAGTTGCCCCTGCTTCAAGGTTTACATCTCCATTCCCTAAAGCGCCGGGCAATTTTCCTAAAGCGGCGAGGGCGTTGTGGGCAATAAATGTAATTAGTTCGCCAAACGAAGGGTCAGATTTTTTCTCCTCTTTAGGCAGATCTTTTTTGGCTGTTTCATTTGAAGGGTTTTGTTTGGGGCTTTTTTCTTCTTCATCAGGAACATCATTTCTTCTGACTCCCTCTTTGGTAAAATGCCTTTTGTCAACAACCGTTATCACTTTTTCTTTTTCTTCCACAAACTCCTCCAATAAAATTATCTCTCAATTTCAAACTTTTTCAAACCCTGCACCTCATTTTTTCAGAACTGCTCCATCAAGGGCAAGTCTGAATTCTTTTTCGCAAAGTTGGGAATAAAGCCCGCTTTTGCTTAAAAGTTCGATGTGTTTGCCCGTCTCGACAATTTTCCCCTCTTCAATCACGACTATCAAATCTGCGTTAACCACGGTTGCAAGGCGGTGGGCAATCACTATTGTAGTTCTTCCCTTCATCAACTCTTTTATCGCTTCTGACACTGCGAATTCACTTTCAGCATCCAGCGATGATGTCGCTTCGTCAAGAATAAGTATTGGAGGATTATTCAATATCGCCCTCGCTATCGCAATTCTCTGTCTTTGACCTCCGGAAAGAGACAATCCCCCTTCTCCAAGCATAGTATCGTACCCTTTTGGAAGAGCCATTATAAAATCGTGAGCCATTGCCCTTTTTGCTGCATCCATTATTTTATCTTCCGGAACATTTTCATTTCCGTAGCAAATGTTTTCCCAAGCAGTAAGATTAAAAAGGACTGTGTCTTGAGTGACAACGCCTATTTGACTTCTTAAACTTTTTAAGGTGACATCCCTGACATCAAATCCATCTATTTTCAGAGTTCCTTCCGTAACATCAAAGAGTCGAGGGATCAAACTCACAAGAGTGCTCTTCCCCGCTCCTGAAGGGCCAACAAGGGCGATTTTTTTTCCGACAGGAATTTCAAGGTTTATGCAATCAAGAACTTTTCCGCCTCTTCCATACGAAAACGAAACATTTTCAAAAGCAATTTTTTCTGAAAATGGGGGCAGAACTTTGGCATCCTCTTTTTCCACAACAGAAGTTTTGTATTCAAGAAGTTCAACAGACCTCTCGGCTGCGGCAACCGCCTGCTGAACAATGTTGTTTGCCTGTGAAAGTTTTTTTATTGGGACATACATTGCATAAAGCGTGGCAAGAAAAGCGCTGAAAGCGCCGAGCGTTATTTCTCCTCTTCCAATTTTGAAGTGACCGTAAAAAAGGATTCCAGCAACTGCAATTCCTCCAATAAGTTCCATAAGAGGCGTTGTTAAAGCCATCACCCTTGTCGCTTTCATATTGACTTTGAACAATTTCCTGTTGGCTTCTTTGTATCTATCGCTTTCCTTTTCTTCCATCCTGAACATTTGAACTATTGCAACACCGCTCAATGTCTCTTTCATCAAATCTGCAAGTGTTGCGATCTCTTCCTGACTTTTCTTTGAAACCCTTCTTAGTTTTCTTGAAAATTGTGAAACTGGATAGACAACGAGGGGAATTGTAATAAGAGATAGAAAAGTAAGTTTGTAATCCTGATAAAAAGCGCTTATTAAAAGCGCTATTAAAGAAAACAACGCCGTGGATATTTCTGTCAATTTTTCACTTACTGCTGTTTTCATCCTCTCAACATCATTTAGAAGTCTTGATATTAAAGTGCCAGTGGGATAAAGAGAAAAGAAATCCTGCCCCTGTCTTAAAATCTTTTGATAGAGAGAATCTCTTAAATCAGTTATGGCAAGAAGCCCCACCGCGTCAAGAAAATACTTGCCAAAGAAATTAAATATCCCTTTTAGAAAAAATATCAAGACAAGCGCGGCAGGAATGAGTATAAAAAGACTTTCTTTGTCAAATCTCTCAAAAAAATCGCCGAAATAGTTTTTTAGAATTTTTCCAAAACTTGATTTCCCGCTATGAACCGACGATGGAGAGAGAAGATCGTCAAAAATAAATTTGATCATATAAACTTCAAGAGCGTAAAAAAGTGCTCCAACCGAAAGAAAAAAAACAGAAAGAGAGAACTTTAGAATATGATTCTTCATAAATGTCTTGAAAATGTAATAAAGCGAAGAAAAACCTTTCATATCAATTCCTTATGAATAATACATAATAAGCGCTTCTATGTATGCGTTTGCTATTTTCTGTCTGAAAACGGGATCTTTCATAAGTTCGGCATCCTCCTTATTGTTGAGGTTACAGACTTCAATAAGAATATTACAGGGAATTAGGTTGTATCTTAAAACAGCAGGAACCCATGCTTTTCTGTTTCTTACAACATGATCTCTTGTTGATTGATAGGGATGGAGTTTCAAATTATTTTTTTTGAAAGACTTTTCAAGGTTTTTAGCAAACTGCATTGAAAGTCCTTCGCTTCTTTCAAGTTCCTTTTTTGAAAGTGAATATTGATTCCCGCTCTTTGCTTCCTGAAATTTTAAAAAGAAATCTCCCTTTACTCCCCACTTTTGTTTCCTGTAACTGCTTCCGGGAATATAGAACATAGTCCCTCTAATTGATGGATGTAGCGAATCTGCGTGAATGCTTGTAAAAATTATCCTTTCTGGAGATATCCCATCTTTTTTGAGATTATTAAAGTGATAATTGGCAAAAATCCACCTCAAATTTACAGCCGCTTTTGTTTCATCTGAGGAATCGGGGTTAAAAGGTGGATGAGTCAAAATTGTGCAGTTTTTGTTTGGCGTAAGACCCGGCTTGTCAATAGGCTTGAAGCCTTTCGTTGGCTCCATCAATGTCATAAAGACCTTTGCCTTCGTTTTTGTTTCAAGACCTTCCCTGATTCTGCAAGCAATGTCATAAACATATGAATCTTCCCAAACATTGTTTTTTATTGCTCCCCTGTCAAGCCCTCCGTGTCCCGGATCAAGTATTACAACAACGCCTTCAAGGGAGGCGTTTTTATATGTGTTTATAATTGTAGCCAGTTCTTTTTGGTGCGACACCCAATCTTTGTAAGTCTGAGAATCTTCTGGGTAAAATTGAGGTAGAAGCATTTCAATCGGTATTTTAATTTCATATCCTATTGGAATTGATGTTACATCTTCAATTCCTGACCTCTTGGCAATTTCCATAGCAAGAGAGTTCACTTCTGAAGCGAACAATCTTCCCGTAAACCTTACAACAACAGAAGAATAGAGTGCCTCGCCTTGTGCGAGATGATAAATCGCGTAATCACCCTTTTCATCCTTCCCATAGGAAAGAAGTTTTCTTGCCTCTTCAACAGAAAGCTCTTCAACTTGAGGGGCTGGCGTTTCTTGTTTTGCAATTTCTGGAGCAGTTTTATTAATTTCTTCTTCTTTTTTTATCTCTTTTGGAACTGGAATTGCAAAAAATGTCTTGCTCAATATTTTATTGGGGATAACAATGACCTCTCCCTTTTTTGGTACTTTTCCCTTTAACTCACTCTTGAGCTCTGCCATTCTCTTGGAAGAGCCGCAAAACCATTTTGCAACAGCCCAAAGCCCCTCTCCGCCATATTTGTGCGCCCACCCTTCCTCTACACGCTTATCTTCTGGAAAAAGGGCAGTTATTGTCTCTATTTGATAAACGGGAAGAAGAAGTTCAAGGGGAATTCTTATTTCGCTTAATCTACCTTTTTTTGGTTTTTGATTGAATTTCAATATTTGTGTTGAATTTTTCTTGTCGCCTGTATATTTCTCTGCAGCAGACTCAACCCCTCCTTTTTTAGGATAAGGCACTCTTAAGAATATAGACCCTTCTATGCAAGCCCTTCTGCCCTCTTTGGTTTTAACATAAAGATTATTTTCTTCTCCTTTTTTCGCCGCACCAAATGAAAAAATGAAAAGCAATATAAAAAGTAAGAAAAATAGTTTTTTTAAAGAACAATTTTCATCATTCACAAGCAATCCATTTCGCATAAGTTTTTAGTATAACATAATCCCAGATTTGTCATTAAAAAGACTTTACCAAGCGATAAGAGATTGCTTAGGGAAAATGGAA
>JAAZNT010000041.1 GCA_012798145.1 Thermoanaerobaculaceae bacterium
CTCAGCAATTTTAAAAAGAGAGCCGCTCAGAAAACCTCCGAATGAAAATAAAACGAAAAAGATGATTTTTATAAATATTAAATTTAATAAGCAAACAAATATAGCGCTTAAAAGAGCGATAAAAAAGATGTATATTGCTCGACTGAAATGCCCAATTTTTTTTGGAAAAAAAGACGCTCCCAAAGCGAGCCCCAGCATAAAAAGAGAGGTTAATACTCCAATGTCTTTATACAAAACTCCGTTTTTCAACTGATAATAAACAAGGAGCGATATTTCATAAGACATTCCCCAAAATCCCGCCGTAAAAACCGTTATTGCTGACCTGTCAATTTTCAAGAAAATCCTTGCAAATAATAGCGCCGTAAAAAAGATAATAATGATAGAAAAGAACGCCCTTCTTAAATATTCAAAAAAATGAGGGGTTGAATATATTACAGGAAAATTCCTTGCCGTCTCAACAACCAAAGTCAACAAGTAAGCAAGTGGTTTTAAATCCGAATTTGCCTCCCACTCTCTGCCAAAAATTAAATTTTCTGTCTTCTTTCTTCTTTCATTTTCCCAAAGGTATTTAAGATATGCGGGAGAGACCAGATTTGCTTTGATTTGTCTTTCTTCAAACCTCTTTTCAATTTCACTAAAACTTATCTCTTTTTCTTTGAGGGCAACGACCAAAACCGTTGATTGGGGAAAAACCATCACCTTGCCAAATTTTTTCAAGAGCGGTTTTATTATTGACGCGTTTCTCTTTAAAAGAATATCCGTCTGATAATTTTCTGCTCCTTTAAACCTAAAAGCAAGAACACCTTTATCCCTTATTTTGTCAAAACAATCATTAAAGAATTGTTCTGTAAAGAATCTGTTCTCTGAAATTGAATTCTGCCCCATTTGCGATAATATTATTGCATCATATTTTTGACAGTGTTTTACAAAGATTCTTCCGTCGGTAATATGAAGGGTCGTTCTTTTATCTTTAAGCCCGTCAAACCTTTCATCGCTTATATATTTCTTTGGAAGTTCAATCATTTCTTTGTCTAACTCAACAACATCAACATTTTCTGGATTGTGCTTAAAAACTTCCTTCAAAACTCCCTCTGATACTCCCCCTATCAGCAAAACATTTTTTGGGTTTTCTACGCACAAAAAAGGCAGATGAACAAGATCTTCAGAGGAAACCGATTCGCTTTCAAAAGAAAGAGAATTGTTAAAAAATATAGCCGCCTGCCCCTCATCAGAAGAAAGTGAGATTCTTCCGTATGGAGTCTCCTTCATTTCTTTTAAAGAACCGTCCTCAATTTTAAGGATTGAAAAATGAAGAGAATTTACAAAAGAATTAACCGGAATAAAGATTAAAAATAAAATAACTGCCAAGATAGAATTATAAGGGATTTTTCTTTTTATCAGGGAAGCATAAAGAGCAACAAAAACAATGAAAAGCGCAGAGACCGATTGAGGAAAAGAAAAAATATTGAAAAAAAAGGATACAAACCCGCCAATTACCGCGCCTATTGTATCAACCGCATAAGTTTTTGAAGGCAGAGCGCCCTCATTCAAAGCAAGAATAGAGAGTTCGCCAAAAAGTTTTCCGCATAGAAACCCAAAGGGAAAGAGAATAAAAAAAATTGAAGCAAATTGCTTGTCGATTGAAAGAACAAGCCCCCTTGTTGTTCCGAAAAATGGTCTTAAAGAAGCGCTGAAAAGAAAAAAGACAATAAAGGACAATGCGAAAAGAAAGAACAGCAATTTTGCCCTTTTTAATGAAGAGCCCTTTGACGAAAAAACTCCTATTGAAGATGAAAACAAAAGAAGCCCAAATCCAAAAACAAGGACAAGTTCACTTCCAGAAAACACATTTATCAGTTCCCTGAAAAGAACGACCTGCCCAAGAATTGAAAGAGCTCCGGCTGCTAAAAGATAAAGAAAGATCACCTATGCTTCTCTGAAAAAACTATCGCCTGAAAAGTGAAAAATCTGCAATTTGATTTATAGGCATCTGGAGAAAGACCCGCTTTCATACACAGATGTTCAAGCATCTCTTCTCTGCTCCAACCCTGCTCAGGAGCGACTTGAGGAAGAAAGACCGCGCTTCTTCCCCCTTTCTGGATTAAAGTTCCATCTCTTCCAATCACTATATCTGTTGGTCCTTTCACCTCTTTCATCGGAGTTAAAACCGAAATTTCAAGTTCCAAATCTTTAATTTCATCTTTGGTTACAGGGTAAAACCTTGTATCCTGAAACGCGGCTGAAAGCGCCATTTTGGCAACTGTCGTGGCAAGGGGCGTGTCTTCTGCCATATGACCAATACAACCCCTCAAATCACCCTTTTTTGTGAGTGTAACAAAGGCGCCCTGTTTCTTTATAAGAGAATCAGATGTGAATCTTGGAAGAGTAAGTAACCCGTAGTTTAGATAATTTGATATCGTTCTTCTTGCCAATTTTAAAAGATATTCTCTGTCTTTTTCGGAAATGTTTTCGCTCCCTTTGGGAAGGTCAAGAGCAGATACATCCTTTTCATAAAGCCCCTCACAAAAAGAGACTGCGCCATATCCTACAACTCTATCCGTTTCGCCAATCACGCACTGACCAGAGTTTGCATAAGAGATTATTGAAACCCTCCTTGAAGAAAGTTCATTCATCGCTTTTACCAAAACCATTATGGGAGCCACTCCGCATGCTGAAGTGTCAACATTTGCTTTAAGTTCCCCCTTTTTTGCGGTTTTAAAAATTGTTTCGTTGTCCATTGTCGCAATTGCTGTCAAAGTTTCTTTGTCAACAATGTTTGCAACATCAAAATCGGGATAATGAGAAAGGTCAGAAGAAGCAACAACAAGGAAATTCTTATCCTTTAAAACTTCAGCCAAAGCGCCTCCAATCTTTTCCGCTGATTCCAAAGACGATGCGGCAATAACAATCGGGACAATCTTTGCCTTTGGGAAAAGTTTTTGAATGAAAGGAATTTCAACTTCTATGGAATGCTCTCTTGAATGAGCGTCGTTGTTGTATTTGAAAAGCAACCCCTTTTTGGAAAGTTCTTCGTTTATCTTTGTATCAATGTATGAATTTCCAAGAGGAGTTTTGAAGCCATCTCCGTCATAAAGATATCCACACTCTTGAGGAATCGCAGTGTGATTAGTTCCAAGTATCACAACGAAATCGTATTCATAACCTTTTGCTTGATAAAAGCCGTCAGCGGCGATTTGCCCCGAATATGGATATCCTGCGTGGGGAACTATCAATCCCCTTGGCTTTCCTCCTTTCTGCGGGACTGCGTCCTCAAAAAGGAGATCAATATACGAAGATAGTTTTGAAGCGTTTCCCTCATAAAATTTTCCTGAAACATAAGGCTCTCTTATTTTCATTTTATCCGCTCCCATAAAAGAAATCAGAAAAACAGCCAAAACAAAAAATTCTATTTTCAAAATCAAGCTTTTTAGTTTGATATTTTTGTTTAAAGTTTTATCTTCCATCAAAACACTCCCTTTATCTCTTCTCCGCAAAAAGAACATCTTCCCGATTTTAAATTTATAGTTTTAATAAAAAATCCCTGCCTTTCAATTACAATCTTTTTGCATTTAGGACAATAGGTGTTGTTGCCCGGATGAGACGGAACATTTCCCACATAAACATATTTAAGCCCAATATCCATCGCAATATTTCTTGCTCTCTCAAGTGTAGAAACAGGTGTAGGCGGAAGGTTCA
>JAAZNT010000042.1 GCA_012798145.1 Thermoanaerobaculaceae bacterium
GTCAGCAATATCAAAAAGTATATTTAAAGCGCCTTTGTCTTCAGTCAAAGGACACAAAATAACTGGCATTGAAGAAAAAGCGACAAGCCCGATTCTTGCCCCTTCAAGTTTTTCAATTAAAGACCTTATTTCCATCTTTCCTCTTTCAAGACGAGAGGGTCTAACATCTTTCACATTCATAGACTTTGAAACATCAAACAAAATCACAAGGTCAAGGTCTGAAAGAACTCCCTTTTTTTCAACTTCCCCCCATTGAGGCCTTGCAAAAGCAATAAGAGTTGCCACAAGGGCTATAAACAAAAGAGATATTCTCAAAAGTTTGTTGTTTCTTTTTTCAAAAACGGCGTAGTGGGTCAATAATTCGCCCCCCCATTTTTCTTTCCGCTTTTTCATTTGTATGAAACAAAAGAAAACAAGAATCAGAAAAAAGGGAATGACAAAAGCAGCAAGATAAACTCCAAAATTGTTTGCAAAAACATTCATTGAAGTTTTCTCCCCAAACCGAATTCCCATAGGAAGAAAAGGCATATAAAAATCACAGAAAGAGAAAGGGGATACATAAAAAATTCCTTTCTTATAACATAAGTGGGGCTTTCAATTTTGCTTTTTTCAAGTTTGTCAATTTCTTTAAAGACATTTTCAAGAGCGTCTTTGTCGGAAGCGCTGAAATATTTTCCGTTTGTCTCTTCCGCAATTTTTTGAAGCGACTCTTCATTAAAACCTATTTTTACAAATTGATAAGATTTCTGCCCGCTCTGGTCAACGATCGGGTAGGGAACAAGCCCCTTTGTTCCGATTCCAACAGAATAGACTTTAATGTTTCTTTCTTTCAACATTTTTGCTGCAAGAATGGGGTCAAACTGCCCTTTGTTGTTTTCTCCGTCTGTGACCAAAACAACGACTTTGCTTTTCTCCACAGCAGTTATTAATCTTTGCCCCGATGATATCAATGCGTCTCCAATCGCAGTTCCGTCAAGCTCCTGCCTTCTTACCGCTTTCATATCTCCAAGAAGTTTGAGCAAAGTTTTATGGTCTGTTGTAAGAGGACATCTCAAGAAAGGCATACCCGCAAAAGTTACAAGCCCGATTCTGTCATTCTCCCTTTTCTTGACAAAATCTGAAAGAACCTGCCTTGCAACATCCATCCTGTTGCTCGGTTGGAAGTCTTCAGCGAGCATGCTTCCCGAAACATCCATTGTAAGCATTATGGCGATTCCCTCAGTTGATGTAATAGTTTTTGAAATCTTCAGAGTGGGTCTTGAAAGAGCCAGAGAAAGAGATACTACAAAGAGAGTTGAAAGAATATAAGAGACTCTTCCGAACCACAAATTTTTTCCTCCGATTGAAGAAAGAAGATCCCCGAGAGGAAAGAAAACCGCTCCCTCTTTTTTCTTCATTTTTCTTTCAGAATAGAAAACGAAAAACAGCGCAAAGCCCAAACCCAAAAGCCAGAAAGGAGAGGCAAAAATGAAATTCTTACTCAAGCCGCCTTCTCCTTTCTCAACAATTTTTCTTTTAAATCCTTTTGAAGCATAAGAATGTTTCCCCTGAACCTCTTTTCCTCTTCTTCTGATGGAAAATGCTTTGCAAATTTAACAAGGTCGGAGAGGACAAAAATATCCGACGCTTCGTAAATTGAAATAACTTTGAAAGGAAAATTTTCCCTGAGCGATTCAAGAAGTTCTGAAGTTGTCATAAACAAAGCGTCGATCTGACATTTTTTCTCAAGATACATTCTGATATCTTCCGTAAGTTCAGAATAATCCTGAAGCGAAAGAACTCCCTTTTTCAGCGTCTCATCAATTCTGTCAATAAGATACTCTTCAATTGTCTTGTGGACAAATTTCTTTTCTTCCGCTATCAACGGTTTTCTTTTTCTCAAAAACTTTACAGTTAAAAACATAATTGCAAAAAGAAGAACA
>JAAZNT010000003.1 GCA_012798145.1 Thermoanaerobaculaceae bacterium
ATTGAGTTCCACTTTTTAAAATTGTTTCTTCTATGGAAGCCCATCTGACTTCGCTTTCAACTATTATTGAAAGATCTCTCCTTGAAGTAGGATATTTTGAAAAAGGTTTGAAAGAAGGATCTGTTCTTTTGAATAGGGGAGCAGAATCAATTTCTGCAACACAAACTTTTCCATTTATTTCAAAATCCTTCATTTTTGTCGGCTCAAGATACGAGATGAATCCTATTTCAACTCCGTCGCAAAAAACCTTTGAAAAATGATTTTCAGAAAAAATGTCGCTGTATGGCTTTTGCTCAACAAAGGAACATTTTTTGTGAAGAAAATTGAAAAGCCCCTCAATAATACCCTTTAATTGATATATGTCTCTTAAGTAAAATTGGTTAAATGATTTTGAAATATCTTCTTCATAAAGAAGAATAGCAATGCGTGGTTCTTCGGCTATTATTGAACCATCTTTGCATAAATAGGAATCCTGAATCTTGCTTCTGTTGAATTTTTCCGCCTCGTTTTTGCTCAATTTGAAATATACTCTTCCTATTTCAAAAAATCCAAAAGATTTATTATCATAACAAGCATTTTTCTTGGCATTCAAAACAATGTTTGAAAGAAGACTTCTTCTTAGCACAGAATTTGATTCAGAAAGGGGGTTGCTTATTTTAATCTGTTCTCCTGTTGGAGAAAACAGGGGATCTATTTTAGGATCCGTCATACTGAAAGAGACCGCTTCAAATAAACCTTTTTGAGAAAGAAAATGTCTGATTTTATTTTCAGAAATCTGGCTTTCGTTCCTTCCGGATTCAATGTCAATGACACTCGGAGTGTTGACGGGAAGTTTGTCAAGCCCGTAAATTCTAATTAGTTCTTCAATGATGTCTATTTCTCTTTCAACATCAACCCTGAAAGTAGGAATTGAAATTTTTAAAACTTCCTGAGAAAACTCTTCCGCCTTAAATTCAAGTTTGTCAAGGATTTTAATAATATTCTCTTTGGGAATTTCTATTCCAAGAATCTTTTTAATTCTTGGAAGGCGCAATTCTATTTTCTCAATTTTATTATTTTCAGTTTTTATATCTATAGGATTTTCGCACAATTGCCCGCCACACATTTCAAGTATAAGTTCAGCGACGCGGTCAAGGGCTTTTACAACCCCTTCGTAATCGCATCCCCTTTCAAATCTGTGGGAAGCGTCAGTATGAAGATTGAGAGCTTTTGATGTCCTTCTTATTGAGACGGGATTGAAAACCGCTCCTTCAAGAAGGATATCTCTTGTAAGGAATGAGACTCCAGATTCCTCTCCGCCCATAACTCCAGCGACAGCAAGAGCCCTTTCTGAGTCTGCGATAACGAGCATATCCTTTGACAATTTTTTCTCACTGCCGTCAAGGAGTTTTATTTTTTCGCCTTCTTTTGCTCTTCTTACGATTATTTTTTTCCCGTGTATAAATTTTATGTCAAAAGCGTGAAGGGGATGACCATATTCCAGAAGAACATAGTTCGTTGCGTCAACAACAGCGTTGATAGGTCTTAATCCGCACTGAATTAATCTCTTTTGGATAAGGGGGGTAGAATTGCCTACTTTTGCTCCTTTTATCACATAAGCCCTGTACCTCGGACAAAGGTCTGAATCAGGAACTTCAATTGAGATTTCATCTTCAATTTTTAATTGAGATTTTTTGGGGTTAGGGGAGTATTTTGGAGATTGGATATCAAAAATTGCTGAAGATTCTCTTGCCAAACCATAGATGCTCATTAAGTCGGGACGGTTAACAGTAAAGTTAAAATCAAAAACTTTTTCTCCTTCGGATTCAAGAATCTCTTCAACCTCAGTTCCGGAAAAAGTGAAGCCCCTGCTGATAACTTCAATGTCTTCAGGAAGGGGAACAAAATCTCTTATCCACGAGATTGGGAAACGCATCAGAACTGCTCCAGAAATCTAATGTCATTTTCAAGAAAATATTTTATGTTGTCAATTCCATACTTAATCATCGTAATTCGGTCAATTCCAAGCCCGAAGGCGAAGCCGCTGTATTTTTCAGGATCTATTCCTACAAATTCAAAAACTTTTGGATCTACCATTCCACAGCCGCCGACTTCAAGCCAGCCGGTTCTCTTACACACATTACACCCGCTTCCGTTGCATATAACGCAGGAAAGGTCTGTTTCTGCTGACGGCTCCGTGAAGGGGAAATATGAAGCCCTGAATCTTATTGAAACATCTTTTCTGAAAAGTTTCCTGTAAAAATCAAGGAGCGTTCCTTTAAGATCCGCCATTGTAATATTTTCATCAACTACAAGCCCTTCAACCTGAAAGAACATCGGCGAATGACTTACATCGTCATCTCTACGAAAAACTCTTCCGGGAGCGATTAACTTTATCGGTGGTCTCTTCTTTTCCATAGACCTTACTTGAACGGGAGAAGTTTGAGTTCTTAAAAGAAGATTTTCCACATCAAGATAAAATGTGTCCTGAATGTCCCTTGATGGATGGTCTTCAGGTGTGTTGAGCGCTTCAAAATTGTGGTATGTATCCTCAATTTCTGGACCTGTTGCTATGGTGTAACCCATTGAAACAAATATATCTTCAATTTCTTCTTTTATTTGGGAGAGGGGATGAACTTTTCCAGAGAAAACATTTCTTCCCGGAAGAGTCAAATCCATTTTAGGGAGGGAAGATTTCATTTTCTCAATATTTTCAAACGATTCTGATATCTTTTTTTCAAGGTAATTTTTTAAAATATTTATTTCTTTTCCGAAAGTTTTTCTTTCTTCTTGCGGAAGAGAGGGGATTTTTTCAAGAAGTTCAGATATTATACCCCTTTTCTTTCCTATATATTTGCCCTTAAGTTCAAATAAATCTTTTTCTGATTGAGCTTGATTCAATTCTCTCTCAAAATCTCTTTTTATATTCTCAAGGTTAAAGTTATCCATAACACTTTCCTAAAAAAGACTAATTTTAGCATAAAAAATTGTTTTTAACAACAATTTTTACGATTTTTTTCTTCTTAAAATTTTGAATTTAAGAATAACACCGTTTTCTTCAATTTGATTGCAGGATATTTCTGTAAAATTTTCAAGTTTTTTAATAGGAAAATATGCGTCTCCTTCTATCTCTTGTTCTATTTCCGTCAAATAAATCTTTTCTGCATAATCAATAAATAAGTCAAAGATTTGAGAACCTCCGCCAACAAAACATTTATCCTTTGATTTGAGGTGTTTATCTAAAATAAAGTGATGTGAATGTTCAACAATTGCATCGGGAGCAGAGAAATTCTGATTCTTTGAAAGAATTATGATTTTTCTTCCATCAAGAGTTTTTGGCAGAGATTCAAATGTTTTTCTTCCCAAAATCAGAATGTTTCCCATAGTTAATTTTCTAAAATTCTTTAAATCTGTATTAAAATGCCAAGGAATTTTTCCCGCTTTTCCGATAACACCGTTCTTGGCTATTGCGCAAATTAAAAATATCATCTAACCCCCAAAATCTGGTATTAAAAAAGTAAAGTTATACAAGAGGTTAAGGTTTTGTTGATTTTCTAAACAATTAAATTAAAAATAAATTAAAACCTGTTATAAAATAAATCATTTTTTTATAGCCCAATATTCAAGAAACTCCTTAACTTTTGATTTATCATAGCTTTCGCCTTTTTCAAGATTAGCAGTTCGTTTTGATTCAAGAAGTATTCCTTCAGAATTTAGCACAAAGATATGGGGAAATTCAGAAGGTGTTGGGAATTTTGCTAAAAAAAGCCCGTTTGGCGTTAGATCTCCTTTGCAGTAAACTTTGACAACAACATAGTTTTTGTTAAGAATATCAACAAGTTCCTTGTCTTTGTTGATGAAATCATCAAGCCTTCCACACCAATCGCACCAGTCGCCTCCGACAATCAACAAAATCCTCTTTTGTTCTTTGGTTGCTATTGATTTTGCTTTTTGAAGGTCTTTAAAAGGGTCTCCGCTTTTATCAGTAGGAGGAATTTGGGAAAATGAACAAAAGGAAAGGATCAAAATTGATACAAATATCATAAAACTTTTCATAACAATACTCCTCATAATTAAAAGTAACATTTTATAAGATTTTTGATTTTGAGGCAAATAATGAATATGATAATTTCTTTCAAAATATATTAAGCCCAAATTTATCATTAAGAAAACTTTAACA
>JAAZNT010000043.1 GCA_012798145.1 Thermoanaerobaculaceae bacterium
AAGGAATTATTTTTGAATTGATTTATCTGCTTCCAAAACTTTCTCAGCCATTTTCCTTCTTTGCTCTTTTAATTTCTCCGATAGCCCCGGAACGCTTTCCTGAATTATCTCTAACGCAAGATAAGCGGCGTTTTGGGCTCCGTTTATGGCGACTGTAGCAACTGGAATCCCCGGCGGCATCATAACGGTTGAGTAAAGCGAATCAACCCCGTTGAGAGCGCCTGATGCGATTGGAATGCCAATTACCGGACGGGTGGTATGAGAGGCGACAACTCCGGCAAGATGCGCTGCCATTCCTGCGGCGCATATAAACACTTTTATTCCTTCTTTTTCGCTCTCTTTCACAAATTGCTTGACTTCTTCAGGAGTTCTGTGTGCAGAAAGAATTCTTACCGTTGTCGGAACCCCAAATTCTTTAAGTATATTGATTCCAGCTTCAACTTTTTCGTAATCATTTTGACTTCCCATAACAATAGCTACAATTCTTTTATCTGGCATAGCGCTCTCCTACAAAGAAAATATTATACATCAAAAGCCAAATTGTGGCAGAAAATTCTTTATAAGAGAAATTTTTTGCTTTATGTTCCTGTCCCCTTTAATTTATTCCAAAAAAATACTATAATTGAAAATTTGTAGGAGTATTATGAAAGACTACATTTACGAAGGCGACATTAGCGAAACTCCTTTGCCGGAAGTTCTGCAGAAAATAAACTATTACAAAGTTCCGGGAGTGTTGACGGTTAAGAACAGCAAAGGCGCAAAAGAAATTTTCATATCAGGCGGTGAAGTTATTTTTGCTTCTTCTACATTTGAAGACGACAGACTTGGCGAATTTCTGCTTGCAAGAAAGAAGATAACTCAAGCGGATTATGACAAATCCGTTGAAATACTCAAAACAACAGGAAAAAGGCAGGGAAAAATCTTCATAGAACTTGGAGTTTTGACTCCCTCTGAACTTTTGGAACTTGTCAAAGAACAGGTTATGGCTATAATTTGGTCTCTTTTTGAGTGGACTGAAGGAAGCATAACCTTTAAAGTCGGGAAATTTAAAGATGATGAAGTTATAAAGTTAAATCTTGACACTCGGCTTGTGATTCTTGAAGGAATCAAAAGAATTTCCGACCCCAAGAGAGTTGTTAAATGGCTTGGGAAAAAAGATGATGTTTTCGAGCCATCTGAAAACGCCCTTGCGCTTCTTCCAACTCTTCCTTTAAGTCTTGATGAAAAAAGAATATTTAGATTTGTTGACGGAAGAAGGACATTTTTGATGCTTCTTGAAGTTTCACCGATAGATTCGGGAAAGACCGCAAAAATTCTTTACGCCCTTTACATCCTTGGCTTGATAAAAAAGAGGGAAAGCGGGATAAAAATCAAGGCTGGCTTGTAAATGCTGAAAATATCTTTTCTCGGTGGGCTTGGGGAATTCGGCAGAAATATGACAATCTACGAAAGCGATGGGTATTGCCTGATTGTAGATTGCGGAATGATGTTTCCAGAAGCAGACACATTTGGCGTTGACAGAGTTATCCCCGATTTTCAGTATATTCTTGAGAGGAAAGAAACGCAAAAATTTGCTCTTCTTTTAACTCACGCTCATGAAGATCACATTGGTGCTGTTCCTTTTCTTCTAAAACAGATAGATGTCCCGGTTTTTTCTTCTCCATTTGCATACGGGCTTCTTGAAAAGAAAATTGTTGAAATGGAGCTTGATTTTCCAGATTTTACAGATATTTCAAAATTGGAAAAAATCAATTATGGTCCATTTTCAATTGAGACGGTCTTTGTCACACATTCAATACCAGAAGCATATTCTGTTTCTTTGCAGTGCGAAGATGGAAGATTCCTTCATTCAAGCGATTTTAAGTTTGATCAAACGCCTCTTGATGCAAAAATAACTGATTACAGCAAACTTCAGAAAATTGGTAGCGAAGGGGTAACCGCCATCCTGATAGACAGCACGAACGCAGAAACCTCAGGCATAGCGGGGAGCGAAAAAGGCGTTTTTAAAAATATGGAAAAATACATTTCCTCTTTTAAAAAAAGATTGATTGTCACTCTCTTTTCAACAAATATCCAAAGGATACAAGGGGTTTTATCCCTTGCCGAAAAGTACGACAAAAAAGTGGCTTTTTTGGGAAGGTCTTTAATTGGAAATATTGAAGTTGCAGAGAGGCTTGGACACCTTAAATACCCTCCAAATGTTGTTATTAAAGCAGATGATATAGAAAGGATGGAGGATGGCGAAGTTGTTGTCATCGCTACGGGCAGTCAGGGAGAGCCTTTTTCTGCTTTGAGCAGAATCGCCTTTGATGAAATGAAGGAACTCTCTATTGAAAAAGGTGATTTGGTCCTGTTTTCAGCAAGGATGATTCCCGGAAATGAAAAAAGGATAGGCAAGATAATAAATCAGGTTTACAGAAAGGGCGGAAGGGTTATAACTCCCAAGGATGACCCTTCTGTTCATGTTTCCGGGCATGCATCTCAGGAAGAGTTGAAACTTATGGCGTCTTGGGCAAAGGCGAAATATTATATCCCTATTCACGGCGAGTTCAGGCAACTTAAAGAAAATGCTGAACTGGCAAAAGAACTTGGGTATGAAGAGGAAAATATTTTGATAAATGAAGTGGGAGACACCCTCGTTTTTGAAAAAGGCAAATTTCTTCGTAAGGAAAAATTTCCCGCTGGAATGGTTTGGCTTGATGGGGAGTCGGGAGACCCTGTTGGAAAACTTCTTTTGAGAGACAGGAGGCACCTCGGGAATGAAGGTTTCGTTCTTCCTGTGGTAGTTGTAAATTCAAACGAGGGATGCTTTGAAGGCGAACCAGAAATAATACATAGAGGCTATCCTCCCTTTGAAAGCCAGCCTGATTTGCTTGATGAGATAAAAAGAAGCATAAAAGGTCTTGAAAAAGAACTTACAAAAGCGGAACTTTCCGATCAAAATATTGTCAAAGCAAGGGTTAAATCTTCAGTGAAAAAGTCTCTTAAAAGAAGAGAGGCAAAAATTCCTGTTGTAATCCCTGTGGTGATGGAGGTTTAATTGTCGCTTCTTTGGGCTGTTCTGTTTGGGATAATACAAGGGGCGTCAGAGTTCCTGCCTGTTTCATCTTCGGCTCACCTGACAATCTTTGGAGCGATCTCAAAGATTAAGGAAGAAGACGCTCTTCCCTTTTTCATCATATTGCACCTTGGAACCCTTCTTGCTCTTTTGCTCTTTTTTTTCAAGGATATAGTAGAACTTGGGAAAAGAACATTAAAAAGAGAAAAGGAGAGCGCAAAAATAATTGGGCTTCTTTTCTTTACCACTATTTTTACGGGGATTTTGGGTTTTGGGCTCAAGAAATTTGTTGAAAAAGTTTTTGTATCCCCTTTATGGGCTTCTATTTTCTTGATTTTTACTTCTTTTCTTCTTTTAAGCACATTATTGATAAAAAATAGAGAAGAAAAAGTTGACAAAATAGCGTCAATGGGATATTTTGCAGCGGCTTTAATTGGAATAGCGCAGGGGATTGCTGTTTTTCCGGGAATATCAAGGTCGGGTATTACTATTGTTGCTTCGCTTTTCCTTGGTCTTTCAAAAAAAGACGCTTTTAACTATTCTTTTCTTGCTTCTATTCCAGCAATTTGCGGGGCTTTTCTGCTTGAATTGAAAGACATAACAAATATAACTCACACTCTCGGAGTGGGAATATTGCTGGTGGGCTTTATTTTTGCATTTGTGACAGGATATTTATCGCTTGGATTTTTGAAAAAAAGCGTAATTAAAGGGAAATTGCACTATTTTGGCTACTACACATTTTTTGCTGCTATGTTTGGTTTTGCAGTTTATAAATATTTCTGATTGGAGAATTTGATGAAAAGAAAGATTTTTTTATCAACGGTAGTTTTTTTATCCATTTTTTTGTTTTTTTGCGCTAAACCTGAAAAGCCGGTTGCAAAAATTGGAGGCAACTGGGTGTCGTTTGAGCAGTGGCAAGCTTTTTTAAATAGCAATCAGTTCAAAGATTTTGACGATCAAGAAAAACTTAACAACGCATTTGAAAGTTTTATCAAAAGAGAACTTGCTTACGAAAGGGCAAAAAGAAAAGGACTTCTTGCCGGGAGATTATGGGAAGATCAAAAAGAAAAAATTGAGCGTAATACAGTGATTTACAACTTCATTCTTGCCAAATATCTTAATGGAGTTTCTGATCCCAGCGAAGATGAAATGTATGAAGTTTTTAAAATGGACAACGCAAGAAGACATCTTTGGGGAGTAGGGGTAAAAGGGAAGGAAAACGCATCAGAAGTCGCCAATGCATTAAAAAGCGGGGGAGATATTGAGAAAATCTTTGAGCAGCACAAAAGTGATTTGCCAAACGGGCCTAAAAGTTATGACATAGGTTATCCCAAATTCAATGAAATTCCTCCTGAAATTCAAAAAGTCTTTTTTTCAGGAAATGATGGTGATGTCATTGAGCCTATCCAATTTTCCCAAGATGGTTATATGGTTGTTGTATTAAAAGAACTTCAACTTCCTCCGAAACAGGAAAAATACGACCAAATTGTCGCAAGGAAAGCGCTTGGCTTGAGATTTCAAAAAGCGATGTCAAAATGCAACGACGATTACAAAAATAATTTCCCCGATACTTATGATAATCAAATTGTTTCTGAACTATTGAAAAATGAAAAACCCACGGATGAGGAATTGAACAAGACGGTTGGCAGAGTTGGGTCAAAAACGATAAAATACGCAAACCTTCTTGAAACATATTACAGCGATATGCAGAAAGGAGTAAACCTTCCGAGGAACGAAGAAACTTTTAAAAAAGTTTTTGACAAAATTGTCCTTGAAACAAGAGTTTACTTGGCAGGCGAAAAAGAAGGAATTTTAAAGGACAAAAAAGTGGCTTCAGAGATCTGGGAAAAAACCCACGAAGCAGGGGCTTCAATGTGCTATCAAGACTTTGCAAACGAAGTTGCTATAAAAGATGAAGATTTAAAGAACTACTATGAAAAGAACATAAATAAATTTGCAGGGCAGGGAAGTTATAACTTAAGATACTTGCTTTCAAAAACGCCGGAATCTCTAAACAACGCCGTAATTTTGTTCAAAAAAGGAGCAAAGTGGGAAGATGTGCTTAAATCTCCGGGAATTCTTCCTGAAACAGACAGTGGAATTTTAGGATGGAAAAACCAAAATGAAATTAACTCAATTATGCCTTCAAACATAAGTGAAAAACTTATGGGAATTGAAAAAGGAAAATGGCTTGCTGACAAAATTGGTCCGGATAGATTGATAGCGATCTATGTTGAAGATAAAAAACAGGGAGAAATTTATCCATTTGAGCAAGTAAGAGACAAAGTAAAGGAATTTTATATCAAAGAAAATGGAATAAAACTTTTTGAAGATTTTCTTCAAAATGAAGTGAAAAAGAGCATAAAAGTTGAAACTTATCCACAAAATCTCAAATAGATAAGTTTCGTATGTAGTAACCGCTCATTTTTTTAAAGTTTTTGATTATTGAGTTGGTTTGCTGTAAAATATGGTTTAAAGGAGTTTTTGCAAGTGCTTGAGAAAGTATCGATTTTATTCAATTCGGACCTCTCAATGACCGATTGCGCTGAAGAGTTTTTCAGGGCAGCGGTAAAGAGGTGGAATATTGAAGAGGATAGGATTGACTGGATCGCACTTTCTTTAAGAGAGGCCGTCAATAACGCGATAATTCACGGCAATCAAAATTGTCGGGACAAAAAAGTTGAAGTGGTTATGGAAGCAGTAGATAAAGAAATTCTCTTGAGAATATGGGACGAAGGCAGAGGTTTTGATATTTACTCTCTTCCAGATCCAACAAAAGAGGAGAACCTTTTGAGGCCTCACGGGAGAGGAATATTTCTTATAAGCAAGTTTGTTGATAGTGTAAGATTTGTTTGCAGAGAAACTGGTTTTGGTGTTGAACTTAAAGTTGAACTAAAGAAATAGATAGGAGGAACTTATGAAATTCGATGTTCTTGAAAAAGGAGATGTCACTGTCATCCAACTGAGCGGAAGAATAACACTCGGAAGCGGCGATGTGAAATTGAGAGACAAACTTGTAGAAGAACTTGAAAAAGGAAAGAAAAAAATTGTTCTTGACCTTGGAGAAGTTTCGTTTATGGATTCTGCTGGGTTGGGAGAACTCGTTGCTGCGTACACGAGTGCAAAGAGACACGGTGCCCAAGTGAAGCTTTCAAATTTGACAAAGAAAATAGACGACCTTCTTGACATAACAAGATTGTCTTCAGTTTTTGAAACTTACAATTCAACAGACGAGGCAGTAAAATCATTCAAAGGATAGGACAGGAGAAGAAATGATAAAGGCAGACATCGTAAGCAAAGTGCAAAAAGTTACTGGTTTGTCCAAACAGAGAGCGCAGGAAGTAGTTGAACTGACATTTGAATCGCTTAAAGAAGCGCTCAAACAAGAAAATAAAGTGGAATTAAGGGGATTTGGAATTTTCAAAGTGAGAGACAGAAAAAAGGGAGTTGGAAGAAACCTGAAAACAGGAGAACTTGTTCCGCTTAAAAGCGGGAAAACTATAAAATTTAAATCCTCAAGCAGATTCAACAAGGGGTAAGCGGGAAAATTTGGGAGAATC
>JAAZNT010000004.1 GCA_012798145.1 Thermoanaerobaculaceae bacterium
GGATAAAAGGCGTGAGGGAACTTATGAAGCCCAAAGTGGAAGAAACCTTGCGCCAAGATTTATTAAACCTTGCTTTGAGATTGAGGTTTTTCTCTCTTCTTAAAGAGTTGAGCGACGAAAATCTTTTCACTATCGCAAAAAAAGTCAGGGAGCTTTCGCTGAAAACAGGAGAGTTGATTTTTGATGAAAATGACGAAGGAGACGACCTTTATCTTCTTGAAAAGGGCTCGATAAAAATAAAGAAAGAAACTCCTTTCGGAGAGCAGATTTTGTCGCGAATCAGCGAAGGCGATTTCTTTGGGGAAATGAATTTCATAGACCCAGCCACAAGAAGCGCAGACGCAGTCTGCGAGGAAGATTGCCAATTGTTTGCGGTTAAAAGGAGCGACCTTGAGCATCTTTTTGAAAGAAGCAAGGAAGTGGCTGTGCACTTTTACTGGCAGTTCTGGAAATCGCTGTCAAAAAGGACGAGGGAGGCAAACAATCTTTTGAAAACCTTTTTTGAGGGAAGCACCTCTTCGCCCAAGCCGCCTTTGAGCCAAGAAGAGATTTCCCGCTCAAAATCAATCTCCATTGAACTTGACAGAAAAATACAGCTCCTTCAAGACAGGGGGCTTTCAGCAAAAGAACTGCGGCTTTTGGCAGCGTTTTCAAAAGAGGAGCTTTACAATAGAGACGATTTGATTTTCAGAGAAGGCGATGAGGGAGACAAACTTTACATAATTCTTGACGGCAAGGTAAGAATTACGAAGCATATACCCGGAGCAGGCGAAGAAGCCCTTGCTATTCTTGAAAAAGGTGATTTCTTTGGCGAGATGGCTTTGATAGACAACCAGCCAAGATCCGCTGACGCAAAAGCGCATGTAAACGGAACGACAGTTCTTACAATTTCAAGACAGGTCCTCAATGAAATTCTTTCCGTTGACATTGAATCCGCTTATCAGTTCCTGTCAATACTTTGCAGAATTTTGACCCAGAGATTGAGAGAAATCAACCTTAAAATAATACAGTGGAGACTTATGTCGGGAGGTTTTTGATTTAACCCCCCTCAATAAAAAAATGAATATTTACACTTCTAAAGATATGCAGGAAATTGACAGAATAACCATTGAGGAAGCAGGGATTCCATCTCTTGTCCTTATGGAAAACGCCGCAAAGGCGGTGGTAAGGGAAATGGTTTCAAATTTTGAAGCCAATTTCCTGAAAAATTGCCTCATAATCGCAGGGAAAGGGAACAACGGCGGAGATGGAATCGCAGTTGGAAGAATCTTGCACCATTTGGGTTTCAATCCTTCAATATTTGTTTTGGGTGAATTTGAGGAGTTGTCAAAAGACGCAAAAATACAAGCAGAAAAATTTTTAGGGTATGGAAAAATATTTTTTTTATCAGCACAAAATTTTTGGGAAGAGTTGGAAATCAAACTAAAAAATTGCAATCTTGTTGTAGACGCTATTTTGGGAACTGGAACGAAGGGAAAAGTTTCGGGAAACTATGAGAAAGTTATTCTTTTAATAAATCAAAGCACCGCTCAAAAAATTTCTATTGACATTCCTTCAGGGCTTTCAGGCGATTCTTTCCTTCCATTGGGTTCAGCGGTTTATGCTGATTTAACTGTAACTTTGGGCGGATTGAAACTACCGCTTTCATCTCCAGAATGCGAAGAATTTTGCGGCAAGGTGGTGAAAGTCGATATTGGGCTTTGCCAAAACGCATTTGAAAGAATAAAGCCTGCGGCAGAAACAATAGATTTAGAGTGCGTTAAAGGATTTTTTAGAGAGCGTGACAATTTCACCCATAAAGGAAAACTTGGGCATTTACTTATAGTAGCCGGCGGAAAAGGAAAAATCGGCGCCGCCATTCTTTCGGCAAAAGGAGCTTTAAGGGCTGGCGCAGGTCTTGTCACTGTGGCAACCCCACAAACTCTTGCCCCTTTCGTGACAACCGCAATTCCCGAAGCTATGACTCTTCCCCTTGAAGAAACTGAAGATGGAACCTTGTCAGTAAAATCTTTTGAAAAAATTGTGAGTTTTTCAGAAAATGTTGACTCACTCTCTATTGGTCCGGGGCTTTCCACAAACAAAGAAACTTCAGAACTCTGCCGCAAACTTTACAAAGAAGTAAAAATCCCTTCTGTTTTTGACGCAGACGGAATAAACGCTTTTGAGAAATTTCTTTCTGAAATTGGCAACTTTGCAGGAGAGAGGGTTTTGACACCTCACCCCGGTGAACTTGGCAGAATCTTGAATTTGAGTCCCAAAGAAGTTCTTAAAGACAGATATCTTATCGTTCAGAATTTTTGCAAAGAAAAGGGAATAACAACCGTTCTCAAAGGATATAAAACATTAGTGGGAAACAAGAGCGGCTTTTTGAGGATAAACACTTCAGGAGGAAGTTATATGGCAGGTCCCGGAATGGGCGACATTTTGACGGGAATTGTCGGAGCGCTTTTGGCAAGAAAAATAGACGCTTTTGACGCTTCCTCTGCAGCAGTCTTCTGGCATGGACTTGCGGCGCAAATGGCTTTTGATCAAAAAGGTTACGGAATACTTGCCTCCGATGTTGCCGATTTCCTCCCCGTAGCAGAATCATTCATAAGAAATGGTTTTTAAACTCAAGACTCTAAAAGACACTGAAAATCTGGCGAAGAAATTCTCAACCCAACTGAAAGAAAAAGATTTGGTTTTGCTCAAAGGAGATTTGGGGAGCGGAAAAACAACTTTCGTAAAATTCCTTGTAAAATCTTTGGGATTCCCTCCGGACAATGTTTCAAGCCCTTCATTCACAATTGTTCAGGAATACATTTTTGAGGGAAAAACTATTTACCATATAGACCTATACAGAATTGAAAAAGAAGATGAACTCTTTGAAATTGGGCTTGAAGAGATTCTA
>JAAZNT010000044.1 GCA_012798145.1 Thermoanaerobaculaceae bacterium
AGTTCCTTCATTCCATACGCTTCAATGCGGTTTAAGAGACTTTCTCTCACTCTCTGCTCAAAGCCGGAGTAGGTATGAATTATGTACCACTGCATTCCTTCAGTCATTTGCCGATTCCTTATGCCATCTTCTCAAGAAAATACTGAATTATGCTGAAAATCGCCTGATCCACAAGCCACAAAAAGACTCCGAAAATTATGCAGACGACTATCACCACAAGAGTTGTGTCTATAACCTCCTCTTTGGTTGGAAAGGATGTCCTTTTAATCTCCATCCTCACATCTTTAATAAAAACCGGAAGACTTTTAAGCCAATCTAATATCTTCATATCGCAACCCCGTTTTCTAATATATGGCAGGCCAGGAGGGACTTGAACCCCCAACACCCGGTTTTGGAGACCGGTACTCTACCAGTTGAGCTACTGGCCTGCGGTGCCGTCAAATTACTTAACCTCCTTATGAACTTTATGACTTCTGCAAAAAGGACAATATTTTTTGGTCTCAAGCTTTTCCTGATGCTTCTTCTTGTTTTTTGTCGTTGTGTAATTTTTCCTTTTTCATTCTGTGCATTGAAGGTGAATAAGGTCACGCATTTTACTCTCCTACTTCAATTATTTTTCCCATACCAATGTTCTTTCCGTTTTCAACAAGATGGAAAGAATAACCTTTTTTTAAAAAGAACTCCTGATCTAAAGAAATCAGAGCAAACGAACTATCTCCCGGAACGATGCTTTCTCTGTCTTTGGGAAGTTCAACTCTGGCGTCAATCTTCTTTCCAAAAATGGAAACAGCAAGATCACTCTTTTTCGGCAGTGGATTATCTCTTCCCTCCTCCTCTTTCCTTAAAATATAAACAAGGGAGTTGAAAGATTTTTTCACATTCTTGCTTCCATCCTTGTAAAGAGGAGTCCCTTTCTCAACTTCTTTCGCCGAAACCCCCTCAAGATAAATTGAAACAGAGCCACCATTTGAAGCATCGTCTTTGGGCTCTCCGTCAACTTCTAAACCTTTTATTTTTGCTTGCTTGATCCCGTTGTTCGTTAAAACGCTCAAAGTGTCATCTTTAGACAATTTTCCAGAAATTAAACTCCCTTTTGCAAGCATCATCCCAAACGGAGTGTCAGAACTTTCGCTTATCACATAAAGAGTTTCCTTCTCCTGTGTCTTTCCCTTTGAAGAAAAATAGTTCTCAAACGAATTGAGAATTTCAAAAAGAAAACCACAGTTGGGGCATTCTTTCTTTCCGCACCCGCATTTTCTCGCCTGAAGTGCACTTCCATATATTATTGGGCATACCGAGCATTCAAATCCCACATCCTTAAGGAGTTGCTTTACTTCATTTACAACCATATCCTGAAGCGATTTGCTCACCATATCTATTTTGTTAACCAAAACGGCGATTTTATCAACGCCAATTTTCCTTGCAAGTCCAAGGTGCTCTCTTGTTTGAGGCATAGGTCCGTCTGCTGCGGAAACAACAAGAAGAATTCCGTCAATATGCGAAGAAGAAATCAAACTTTTTATAAAATCCTGATGGCTCGGATAATCGCTTACAATAAAATCCTTCCCTTCTCCTGAAATTTTAATCTGCGCCCTATTGAGTTTTAGCCCCTCATCTCCTCCAATTGCCGCAAGGTCAATCTGCTCATAGGAGATTAAAGGCGCTATTCCAACTTTTGAAAAAGAGTTGCTGATCGCCGCAAGAAGAGAGCTCTTTCCGTGGTCAACATGCCCTAAAATTGAAATGTTTACATCCTTGTTCATAATTCTTCCCTGTCCTTTAACAACTGGAGCCCGCGACCAGGATTGAACTGGTGACCTCATCCTTACCAAGGATGCGCTCTACCGACTGAGCTACGCGGGCAGTCATATTAAAGAAATATCCAAAATCGGACATTGAGTTTTCACCAAATTTCCTATCTAACTTTGAAGAAGCACTTATCTCCCCTTGGTCTCGGGTTCCAATCCCTTTGTGAGATTAATTGGAGCGGGAAACGGGATTCGAACCCGCGACCCCAACCTTGGCAAGGTTGTGCTCTACCAGCTGAGCTATTCCCGCTCAAAATATATTTTAGCAAAACAGCAAAAATTGTTCAAGGACATTTTGACCTTTCTCTTTTCAAAAAAAATCGGTTAAAATAAAATATGGAGTATTTATGAATAAGGTTTTTGTATTAATAGTTGCCTCTTTTTTCATTTTTTTCGCTTACGGCGGAGAATTGCCGAAAACTTCTTTTGAGCCAAAAGCGGGTGTTGAAGTATCTGATATTTCTGATTCTGATTCCGCCCCCGATTCTGAAGCACCTCTTTATAAAACAGAAAAGGTAAAAATCCAATGCGGAAGGGATAAAGTCAACACTGAATTGTATTATCCTACAACTGGCTCAAATTGGCCTATAGTAATTCTTCTTCACGGAAGTCACCCAAAAAGAACAGACGCATATTATGATGTTATGGCTATTGATCTTGCGATGCACGGATATTACTGCGTTTTCCCACACTACTTTGAAAGAAACAAAAAAGGAAGGGGAACACGATCAGAGTGGATGAAAACAATAGGAAGCGCTATTG
Source organism: Thermoanaerobaculaceae bacterium (assembly GCA_012798145.1). Lineage (GTDB taxonomy): Bacteria > Acidobacteriota > UBA4820 > UBA4820 > UBA4820 > UBA4820. Next base: position 2,571 of record JAAZNT010000044.1, read on the forward strand.
ATTTTGCTCAAAAACAGGAAAATGTCAACAAGGAAAAGGTTGCCGTAATCGGCTATTCTCTCGGAGCATTTTTAATTCTTGGCTACGCCCCGACAGACACAAGGATAAATTGCGTAGTGGCTTTTTATGGCGGGCTTTCTCCCTGCTACAACGACATTGCAAGCGAACATATGCCTCCAACTCTTCTTCTCCACGGAACAAAAGACAGAATAGTGCCTGCAAGAAGATCTCTTGAAGCTTTCAAAACTTTGAGAGAGTATGGAAAACCGGTCAGCGTTGTAATTTATCCCGATGTCGGGCACGGCTTCACGCTTCACAAAAAAGGAGAATGGGATGATTCAGTCAGTCTCGATTCATGGGAAAGGACTTTGACTTTTTTGAATTACTATCTAAATTTTCCATCTTGGACGCCCGAAGTCTCCAACAGAGAGTACGATCTTGCCCTCCTATCCGAAAATCCTGAAAAGGAAAAAGATCCCTTTGAACCTAAAAAATTTGAAACTCCCTACCTTGACAAAGTTTACGACTGCGGAGAAAAACTTTACATTGACCCTCAGGGAGAGGAATATTCAAAGGTAATGAAAGAAAGTCAGCTCCCTC
>JAAZNT010000045.1 GCA_012798145.1 Thermoanaerobaculaceae bacterium
AAACCCATTGGAGTTATCAAGTCAAGAACTCTTCCGCTTAACTCTTCCCTGTTCGTTTCCATTTTCACCCGCCTATTTGGATAGATAGGCGTTAATGCGTCAAACCACATTCTTTCTTTGGCTGCCATCGGCGGCTCAAAGTTTATGGCGTCAACTTTAATTAAAGCAAAATATTTTTCCCCTTCCTTAGGAGGGCGAACCTGCCCTGAAACCGTATCTCCCGTCCTTAGCCCGAACCTTTTAATCTGCGATGGGCTTACATAGATGTCATCAGGTCCTGCAAGGTAGTTATAGTCTGGAGCCCTAAGAAAACCGAAGCCGTCGGGAAGAATTTCCAAAACTCCCTCAGCGAAAATAAATCCGTTCGCCTCAGCCTGCGATTTAAGAATCTGGAAAATAATGTCCTGTCTTTTCAGGTTTGTGATGCCTTCAATTTTGAACTCTTTTGCAAGTTTAATAAGTTGCTGGGGGGTAAGTTCATGAAGTTTCGCCAAATCAAGATTGTCTGTTGCCATTTTCACCTCTTTCAATAAAATTCATTTAATTTGATTTGCTAACAATTCAGTTTGTGTTAATGCGATTTTTATATTAAAAAACCTTTTCCGCCTGCTCAACTTGGTTTGTGTCAAGAGGAGGAGTAGGCCTGACTACAAAGGGATCCTCCGTAAGCGAATATCTGAAAACATCTTCAAGCGTTTCAACAAAATGAAAAGTCATACCTGCTTTCAATTTCTCTTGAACTTCGTCGAGGTCTCTCTGGTTATCCTTAGGAAGAATAACTTCATTGATTCCGTGAAGTTTTGCGGCAAGGACCTTTTCTTTAATGCCGCCGACCGGAAGAACCTTTCCCCTTAGGGTAAGTTCCCCTGTCATCGCTATTATATGACGAACTTTAATTTTTGTAAAGGCGGAAACAAGAGCCACCGCCATTGTTATTCCTGCGGAGGGACCATCTTTGGGAATTGCACCTTCTGGAATATGGATGTGAACATCCTGCAGTTTGAATAAATTTTCAGAAAGCCCAAGACGCTTTGAGTTGCTTCTTATGAAGGAAAGAGCTGCCTTTGCAGACTCTCTCATAACATCCCCCATCTGCCCTGTAAGTTCAAGGTTTGACCTTCCGGGCATAAGCCGTGCTTCTACAAGAAGTACCTCGCCTCCGTTTTGAGTCCACGCAAGCCCTACCGCAACCCCAACCTCATCATCATTCAAAATGAAAGTGTCTTTGTATCTTGGTGTTCCAAGAAACTCCCTCACTTTTTCTGCGTCCATAACTATTTTGGGGTGCTTTTTATCTTTTACAACGATGTGGGCTACTTTTCTAAATATTGAAGCGATCTCCCTTTCAAGATTTCTAACGCCTGCTTCTCTTGTGTATTCGTTTATAATTGTTGAGAGCGCTTCTTCGGTCATCTCAACATCTTTCTTTGTAATACCATGAAGTTTCAACTGCTTTGGAACAAGGTGGGTCTGCGCTATGCAGACCTTATCCACAAGAGTGTATCCAGAGAAGTTTATGACCTCCATCCTGTCAAAAAGAGCCGCAGGTATAGAATGGGTGACATTTGCGGTGGTAATGAAAAAAACCTGCGAAAGATCAAACGGCACATCAATGTAGTGGTCAACAAATTCGCTGTTTTGCTCTGGGTCAAGAACCTCAAGAAGCGCTGAAGAGGGATCACCTCTAAAATCAGAGCCAAGTTTATCTATTTCGTCAAGAAGAAAAACGGGGTTTTTTGTGCCCGCTCTCTTTATCAACTGAATAATCTGCCCCGGGAAAGCGCCAATATATGTTCTTCTATGTCCTTTTATCTCCGCTTCATCTTTGACACCGCCCAAAGACAGTCTCACAAATTTTCTTCCCATACTTCTTGCAATAGATTTAGCGACAGAAGTTTTCCCAGTCCCGGGCGGACCAACAAAACAAAGAATGTTGCTTCTTGATTCTTTTGATAACTGCCTAACTGCGAGAAATTCTATTATTCTCTCTTTCGCTTTTTCAAGCCCGTAATGGTCTTCGTCAAGAATTTTCATCGCCTTTTTTATATCAAGACTGTCCTCAGTGGTTTTGTCCCAAGGAAGAGATATAAGCCACTCAATAAAAGACCTTGAGACTGTCGCTTCCGCTGAAACTGAGGGCATAAGTTCAAGACGCTTGAGTTCAGCAAGCGCTTTTTCTTTTGCAGCATCATTCATCTTTGAAGATTCTATTTTTGCTTTCAGTTCGTCAATGTCGCTTGAACCGTCTTCCCTTCCCAACTCCTTTTTTATGAGGCGCATCTTTTCGTGGAGATAATACTCCTTCTGCGCTTTTTCAATCTGCTTCTCAACTTCCCTGTCAATCTTTCTGTCAAGATTGATATGGTCTATTTCAGCAAGAATCACTTTCCTCAGAAGGCGAAGCCGTTCACCCGCCGACTGAACTTCGAGAAGTTTTTGCTTCACTTCAGTTTTCACCGGGATAGCCGATGAAACCTGAAATGAAAATGGCTCTATATCTTCTGGAGGAAATGACAGGGCGGGGAGTTCATTTTCAGTCCCGACAAGTTTTCTTGACAACTCTTCATAAAGTCGGTTGACATTATGGGCAAGTTCGCTTGGAGGAGTATCCTCATAATTATCATCATATTTTAAAATAGCGGCGTAAGCGTTTTCGGCGTCAAGAAGAAAATCTGAAACAATTCCTCTTTCAATTCCTTCAACAAGAAGTTTTATATGACCATTGGGAAGCTTTATTGACTGAGAAATCTTCCCTACAACACCCACTTTATAAACATCATCCGCTTTTGGATTTTCAACGGTTGGGTCTTTCTGCAAGACCATAAAAATCTTCTGGTTGCCCGCAAGAGCCGCCTCTATCGCCGATATTGAACTTTTCCTTCCCGCAAGAAAGGGCCTCACGGTAAAAGGAAAAATAAGCATATCCCTAAGCCCTATGTATGGGATCACGGTGAAATACTGGTTATTTTCTTTGCTGTTTTTCACTTCTTTATCCTAAATTTGCGTTTTCCATAACAATTATTGGAGGAGATTTTTTCAAAACAGTGTCCTTGATTATAACAATCTCTTTTACACTTTTTTGAGAAGGAACTTCATACATTAAATCAAGCATCAACTCTTCCAAAATCATCCTGAGCCCTCTTGCGCCGATTTTTCTCTCTATTGATTCATCTGCAATGGCATCAAGCGCTTCGGGAGCAAATGTGAGTTTAACGCCTTCGGTTTCAAAAAGTTTCTGGAACTGTTTTACAAGAGCGTTCTTCGGCTCAACCAGAATTGATTTCAAGGCGTTCTTATCGAGGTCGTGCAAAGGTGCCATTATCGGAACTCTTCCCACAAATTCTGGAATCATACCATATTGAATTATGTCCTGCGGTTGAACCTTTGAAATCAGTTCCCACAACTGGTCGCTTTTGCTGATGTTGGGAGTCCCCCCGTATCCAATTGAAGATTTATGGAGCCGTTTTTCAATTATCTTTTCAAGCCCAACAAAAGCGCCTCCGCAGATAAACAGAATATTCTTTGTATCTATGGGAATGAACTCCTGATGAGGGTGCTTTCTTCCTCCTTGAGGGGGGACATTTGCAATAGTCCCCTCAAGTATCTTTAAAAGCGCCTGCTGGACGCCTTCTCCGGAAACATCCCTTGTTATGCTCGGGCTGTCGCTCTTTTTCGCAATCTTGTCTATTTCGTCAATATAGACAATCCCCTTTTCCGCCCTTGCTTTATCTCCGTCTGCGTTGTTCAAAAGTTTTAAAAGAATATTTTCAACATCTTCTCCTACATACCCCGCCTCTGTAAGAGTCGTTGCGTCCGCAATAGCAAAAGGAACCTGCAAAAACCTTGCGAGAGTCTGCGCAAGAAGAGTTTTTCCTGTTCCCGTCGGTCCGAGAAGAAGGATGTTAGATTTTTGTACTTCAACATCGTCCCCTTTCTTGGGAGCGTTTATTCTTTTGTAGTGGTTATAGACCGCGACAGCGATTCTTTTCTTTGCGAATTCCTGTCCGATAACATATTCATCAAGGTAACTTTTTATCTCTTTCGGCTTTGGAGTTGAATATAAGTTACTATCTGAAGTTTTTGGAGAAGAAAAATCTTCAGAAAGAATTTCAACACAGGTTTCAACGCACTCATTGCAAATAAAAACACTGGGGCCTGCGATCAATTTCTTGACATCCCTCTGCGCTTTGTTGCAAAAAGAGCACCTATGTTCTCCGTCAATGTATCTTCTGTTCATAAAAACGCTCCTTTAATCACTTCTTCAATTCTGCTGCGGCGTGGTGAGCGGAAATAGTGTCAATAAGCCCGTACTCAAGGGCGTTTTCCGCCGTCATAATGAAGTCTCTTTCGCAGTCTTTCCTTATCTCGTCTATCGGCTTACCTGTGTGTTTGTTAAGAATTTCAAAAAGCAGTTCTCTCATTCTCAAAATTTCCTTGGCGTGGATATCAATGTCTGTAGCCTGTCCGCTTACTCCTCCGAGGGGCTGATGAATAATCACCCTTGAATGAGGTAACGCAAATCTCTTCCCTTTTGTTCCCGCCGCAAGAAGAATCGCCGCCATAGAAGCCGCCTGCCCTATGCAAATTGTGTTTATATCCGGCTTGACAAACTGCATCGTGTCATAAATAGCAAGCCCTGCCGTAATAAGACCTCCGGGGCTGTTTATATAAAGCCAGATGTCCCTTTGCGGGTCTTCCGCCTCAAGGAAAAGCATCTGGGCAATTACAAGATTTGCGAGGTGGTCATCAATTTCATCGCCAATAAAAATTATGTTGTCTTTGAGAAGACGACTATAAATATCATAAGCCCTTTCTCCTCTGCTTGTTTGCTCAACGACTATCGGAATCAGCATCATTACCTCCCTTGTCTTTTTCGGGGGTTTCCTCTAAATATTTTATTTTAACATATTTTGAGATATTTTCAAGGGCTTTCTCTTCAGCGAGTTTGAATTTTATATCATCTATTTGTCCGTTTTTCTCAAGAATTTCTTTTATTTTTGAAACTGCCATTCCTTCGTTGTCGGCAATGTTTTTCAGGAATGAATCAATATCTTCATCTGAAAGCGTTATCTTTTCCTGTTCTATAAGTTTTGAAACAATAAAATAAGCCCTGATG
>JAAZNT010000046.1 GCA_012798145.1 Thermoanaerobaculaceae bacterium
GAAAATGGAAGATAAGTGCACATAGGCGCTGGGGGGTGAGATGCAAGGAAGACGAGGGTGGGCAAACCGGAGGTGAACTTATGTTCATTGAGGATTTGACCCCCGAAGTCTGACGCCGCAGATTACCCCCCACCGCCGGTGCACTCGTTTGATGATTTAAAAGAGATTGATGAGTTTTAGGCAGGCTGGAAATGGCGAAGCCATTTACAGAAACATAAGAAAAAAGATTCTGCAAAATGAAATTTTGTAAGAAGATTTTTGATTATGTTTCAGGTTGCCGAAGGCAAACTGCCTGCCGTTTGTTTGGTTGCTTATCTTCCATTTTCTCTAATGAAACTCGTTGAAAAATCTATTTGACAAATTTGGGATGAGTTTTTCTTGATTGTGTGTTTGTCTATTTTTTATTTATCTTAATAGCTTTTGAAGGAATGGTTTCCTTCAAATTTCCTTTAAATTTATACTTTTCTACGAGATTTGCTTTATTTACTACAACAACTTCACCGCTTGAATTTGCTAATTTTATTTCGTTTCCTGTAAGCGGAGTAATTGCTACTGTGGAAGTTCCAATTTCAGGTATGAGGAAAAGCGAACCCTCAAAAGAAAAGGAATTGTCTTCCTCCCTTGAAACTTTTATAGGAAGAATTCCGCCGAATGGGCAGAGATAAGCGGTTTGTTCGTCTTTATCGACTGCGGCGCAAAAAAGTGGTGTTGTGGGAGAGATTTTTGGAAGGATGAAAAGGTTTTCAGTCAAAAGATCAAAAAGATAAACATTGTAATTTTTGATACATCCAAAAATGAGTAAAGCGTTAACTTTTTTTAATTCCACAATTTCAAGGCATGCTTGCGAAGGAATTTCAAAAACTTTAATCTCCTGTTGTGGCTTGTCTTTGTTAATAAAAATAATTTTGTTATCCCAAGTTCCCAATAAAATTTTCTTTTCGTCGGGAGAAATCCAAAAAGCGTGAAGCGACAATTTCTCATTTAATGAATCTTGAGCTGAAAAAGAAAAAAGTTCTTGCAAATTTGGAATTGACCAAGCCTTGAGGGAGCCATCAGAAGAAGAAGACCATAATTTCTTAGAAGACTCGTTTACTGCAAGATAATTTATTAAATAATTATGGGCTGTGCTTCTAAACTCAACTTCAAGAGAAGGAAGTTTAAAAACGGCGATGCTTTTATCGTCAGAAGATGAAATCAAATGGTTTTCATAAGTTGCCAAAGCTGTTACGCCAAGTGTATGGAGTTCTTTTGAAGAGACATTGTAGTTTTTATCAATGCCGTAGATTTTTCCGTCTATTCCACCGGCATATAAGGTTTCATTCTTAAAATCTTTTGTTATAGACCAAATGTCCTTGTCGCACACCTTGATTATCTTTTCTGGAGCGGCAGTCCTGAAAGAATATAAAGCGATTGTTGATTTGTCTTTACTTAAAGCTAATACTCCTTTAGGGGAATAATAAAGAGAGTCGTAATTTATTTCTTCATTTAGGTTCTCAAAAAGAACTTCTGAATTTTTCAGGTCAAAAAAATTGATTCCATAGGTTCCAACCACCGCTATTGTAGGTCTGTCGGGAAGGATAATAATGTCTCTTGACTCTCCTTTTATGGGCAATTCTTTATTCTCACCGCCTGCAAGGGAAAAAACGGCTATTTTGTCGAACCAACCGCAAAGAGCAATGTTGTCAGAAACATCGTCAATGAATATCTTGAAAACATTTTCGGAAAAGGGAACATTTAAGATCTGCTTTGCTTTTTCAATTTCAAAAACATTTAGAAAGTCATTTGCTGTAAATGCGAAATATTTGTCGCTAAGTTTGATCCTCTTTATTTCAGAATCTGAATAATCAAGAGAAACGGTTGAAATAAGCAAAGGTTTTTCAAAAAGAAGTGAATAAAATTTAACTTTTTTCCCGATTCCGAGAGCGAGAGTTCTGCATCTGTTTGAAACTCTTATCCAATCAAATTTTTCCTTTGCAGGATCAAATAGAATTGTTTCACTATTTTCAGAATAGTTTTTTCTTATGATTTTTCTGTTTTTCAGGAAAAGCGGCTCTTCATCCGGGGTTATTCCTATAAACTCCTCGGAAGTCTCAATTGGAAATGATGAAGGAATTTGGCTTGAGGACAATTTGATAAGATAGAGTGATTTAGCCCCCTTTAATAGAACTGAATCCCCGTCTAAAGAAGAAAGAATTGAATTTGAATCGGGAGGAACCTGCCAATCCCCAATCTTTTGGCATATTGGATAGTTGGGTATTGCCTCTTCTTTTGATCCTTTTTTGAAAACAAAATATGCAAATAATCCAGCCAATATAAGAAGCCCCGAAAACAAAGCAATGTAAGGCAAGATTTGTTTCTTTTTTAGCGTCGGTTGGGCGGTTTTTGCAGGCGACTTCATAGTTTTTGATTTTTTGCTTGAAAGTTGAGACAAAACATCTTTATTAAATTGAGGGATGATTGTTGGGGAAACTCCAATAGTCTTTCTTTCTATAATTGAAATCAGTTTTTCGGGCTTTGCGGGTTCTCTAATTTCAAGGGCGGCAACAAAATCGGACACGGTTTCAAAACGCTCATCGGGATCTTTTGAAGTTGCTTTTTGAATAGCTTTCACTGTGCTGGGATTTGTCTTTTCAGGGAATATTTCTTGACATAATGGCTTCTGGATGTCAGAGGCGCATATCTCTCCTAAGGTTTTGCCTTCCCTCAAAATTTTTCCCGAAAGAATTTCTGCAACAATTAGGGCAAAAGAATATTGATCTGTTTTAGGAGAAATTTTCCCCCCCAAAACTTGCTCTGGAGCGATGTAATGGAGAGTCCCGAGTATATTGCCTTCACCGGTAAGTGTTTTGCTGCCTTCTTCTGAAAGCATTTTTGCTATTCCGAAATCAAGTATCTTGGCCATCGGCTTGCTTTCGGATATTGATATGATGATGTTTTCAGGTTTCAGGTCTCTATGCACTATGCCTTTCTTATGAGAATAATCTAAAGCAGATGCGCACATTTTTAAAATTGAACCAAAATCATCTACAGTGAGATTTCTGCCGTCGCTTGCAAGCAGATTTCTTAAACTTATTCCCTCAACAAATTCCATCGCATAATATGGAAGCCCATATTCGCTTATGTCAAAATCGTAAATGTCAATTATGTTTGGATGTTTTAATCCGGCGAGCAGTTGCGCTTCTCTTAAAAATCTTTCAACAAAAGTATCTGCGTCGGTGACAAGGTCTGGAATTATTATTTTAAGTGCTGAGAGCCTCCCAAGAATGGTGTGCCTTGCGAGGAAGACAACTCCCATTCCGCCCTGTCCCAAAATGCCCTCAATTTTATATTTCCCAAAAAGTTTTCCAATGAAATAATTGGCTTCCTTTAGTTCAATATTCTCGCCACAGATAGGACATTTTGTCCCTTTGGAGGCAATTTTGTCGCAGTTTTGGCAGAACCTGAACTCAATCATAATATACCCCGCTAAATTTTACCATAAAAAATTAGGGATTGTGGTAAAATAACAATGGAGGTGATGATAAATGAGATTTGCAGTATCGGTATTATTGATCTTGGTTTTGGCGATAGGGTGCGCACCGCATTATAGAAGCTCTGGATATGCCCCTGATGATGTGGGCAAGCCTATAACTATTCAAAAAGGCGAAGTGGAAAACATCAGACCAGCAGAAATTGAACACAACGAAGAAAGCGGTTTTGGAGGACTTGCAGGCGCTTATGCAGGTGGAGTTGCTGGTTCAGCGGTTGGAGATGGGAAGGGAAAAGCCCTCGCAACCGTTCTTGGGGTCGTGATAGGAGCAATTGCCGGCTCTTCAATGGAAAAAGGGGGCAATAAACGAGAGGCGGACGAGATAACGGTTCGTCTTGATGATGGAAGAGTTTTTGCTGTGGTTCAGGAAAAAGGGAGTGAAAAACTGCAAATAGGCGACAGGATTGAGGTTCTAAGAACTGCGGATGGAAGGATGAGGGTAAGAAAAGCGCCTCAAGATGCTCCCCCTGCGCCTGCCACAGGAGAAAAGGTAAGAGAGCCGGGAACTCCAGCCCCCAAAGAAGATTAGAGGAAGTTTATCACTTGCGCTAAATTTGAATACTTTCTGCTGGTTCTTCTTATTGGGCGCAATGGATAACTTGACAAAAAAATAAATATGATGTTTAATATCCTTTTTAATTTTGGAGGTTTAAAGTGGCAAACCATAAGTCTGCTGAAAAGAGAGCAAGACAGGCAGAAAAGAGAAATCAGCGCAATCGTAACGCAAAAGGCGTTATGAAGGGAGTTAAAAAGCAATTCCAACTTCTTTTGGCTGAAAACAAAATTGAGGAAGCCAAAAAGTTGCTTCCAGAAGTTTATTCTCTTATTGACAAAACCGAGAAGAAGGGTGTTATCCATTCAAACACAGCTTCAAGGTATAAGTCTCGTCTTGCCAACAAAATCAAAGCAAGCGCCTAATTTTTAAATCAAATCAAAAACGGCGGAAACCACTTCTTTGAAGCTAATTGCTTCAAGGCAAGGTGGTTTTCCATATTCAGAAGGTTTACAATCTTTGAAGAAACTCTGTCTACAGGGCGAGCAGGGAAATCCTTTATAAATTACTCTTAATTTGCTTTCTTTTAGAAAGGGCGCTGTTTTTAGAGGACTTCCCGGGCCGAATACGGCTACAATAGGAACGCCCACGCTTCCTGCTATATGCATAGGACCTGAATCGTTACCTACAAACAACGATGCCAAAGAAAGAAAGTTTTTTAGATTTTTTAAGCTGATCTTCCCCACCAAGTTTTTGGCATTGGGACACGCTTTTATAAAGTCTTCGCTGTATTGTGTTTCATCGCTTGTGCCTATGAGAACAATTTCTTTTCCGCTTTTATCTTCAATTTCTTTGGCAGCTTTCCCAAATCTTTCAGAATGAAATGCTCTTGGAAATTTGCTTGCTCCAATGTGAAAAACTATAAAATTGCCTTCCTTCAATCCATTTTCCTTCAAAATCTTTAGCGCATTGTTCTTCTCATTTTCTACAATTGGCAAAAAAGTCTTTTCGTCTTTGAGTTCAATTCCAAAAGGAGAAAGAAGTGTGGCAAATTGAATAGTGTGGTGGCTGTTCCAAAGTTCTTTGGTCATTTCTATCGGATGGGTAAAAAGAAGTTTTCTTTGGTTGACAGAAAAGCCAACTGATACTCTGCTTCTTGAGAATTTTGCTATTGCCCCGTCTCTAAATCCTTTTGCAAATACTATAAAAGCGTCATATTTTTCTTTTCTTGCTTCTTTAAGAAAATGTAAATTTGAAGAAATCTTTTTTCCTTCCAAGGGGTAAATTTTCTTTAAATTTGGGAAATTTTCAATAAGCGGAGAAAGGTGTTTTCTCAAAGCGAAATGAATTTCAATCTGCGGTTTTTCTCTCAAAAGAGCAAGAATTGAGGGCGTCGCCATCACTACATCTCCCACCCAATTTGGGAGGCGTATGAGAATTTTTGCATTTTCGCTTAAATCTATCTTATTCAATTGTTGCCGCCAAAAAATGAAAGCAGAAGAAGAACAATTATTGCCAAAATAACCAAAGCAGCCACAGTAAAGAAAATTTTCCAGAAACTATACGGTTTTTTTCCATAGACTTTTCCTGTCTGTCCGTTGATAAGAAAGGGGTAAGTTTTGTTTTTATATTTGAATGAACCCGACCAAACAGGAGCAAGGATGTGCTTGAAAGTTTGTTCTGTTAAATTTGTCTTGACTCTCAAATCTTTCTGAGTATCTCCCGGAACATCCGAGGAGCATCTCCTAATTTCCTCCTGTTCGATCTGCGCTTTTGCAATGGAATAAACCTCCTTTAAAGGCATTTCACTATTAAAAACGCCGAAACCAGCAAGATAATTGGGATCGTATGGTTTCAGCCCCACCATAATGTTGTAAGGGAAAATATTGTAAAGGAGAGTTAATCTTTCCGAAAAAATCGCTGGAACAAGAACATCGTTGAAAAAATCTTCTCTTTCTCCGGAGACAGGTTCCCACCTTATCTTTCTCACCTGCCTTGTTTCGTAAATTTTTTTTCCGTTTCTTATAACCGGGACGCTCTCTTCAACATTGTAGTAATAGCCGGCAAGGGCGCTCCAGTAACTTTTCGCTTTTGCATCAAAAGTGAAGAAAGGAAGATAAATTCCCTGAATCTGTTCAAGTTTGTAAAGTTTTTTCAGATCGTTGGGCCTGAACCACCCTCTTTTAACCCAATCTGCGAAATCGGAAAGCGCTTTTTTTCTGGCTATCTCAAAAGGAATAATTCCCGCTGGTTTAATTAGCCCTTCGCTTTCTTTTGCCTCACCCACATACTGCGTTCCGCAAAAGGGACAGTTGACATCCCTTCTTTTTTCAGGAGAGGAGATTTTTGCTCCGCAGTTTTTGCATTCAAACTGGTAAAGAATAATTTCGTAGCCTTTTGCGTCAGGGCTTTTTTCAAGAAACTCAAGAAGGTCAATCTCTTTTTCTTCCGGGTTGAAATTTTTATCGTTTTCTATTTCAAAAGTGGAATTGCAGTATGGACATACCATTTTCTTTATATCTGGGCTAAAGACAAGTTCGCCACCGCAGTTCTTGCAGGGGAATACTTTTTTCTCATCCATCGTTAAACTCCACTTGAGGCTTTAAAGCCAATATAAAAGACTATATAATATTATACCTTATTGCAAGAGGTGAAAATGTTCAGTCTATTTTCAAATCTTTCTCCGGTATCACAAGCCCTTTTGGCTTCTTTATTTACCTATCTAATCACTGCGTTTGGTGCTGCGCTTGTCTTTCTTCTTCCTGAATTCAACAAAAAAGTTCTTGATTCTGCTCTCGGGTTCGCGGCGGGGATAATGATATCTGCAAGTTATTTTTCGCTTTTAAAACCCTCTATTGAAATTACAGCGAGCGAGGGAGGGATAAAATGGATCCCCCCCGTTGTTGGTTTTATTATGGGAGGGTTGGCTCTTTATTTAATTGACAAAATACTCCCTCATCTTCATTTGGGGCTTCCCGAAAGCGAGAAAGAGGGGATAAAAACAAATTTAAGCAGAAGCTTTCTTTTAGTTCTTGCCATAACTCTTCATAACATTCCAGAAGGGCTTGCAATCGGCGTCGCTTTTGGCGCTCTTGGGGCAGATATCCACGCA
>JAAZNT010000047.1 GCA_012798145.1 Thermoanaerobaculaceae bacterium
GGAAGGAATGATAACACTGCGCCGTTCAGGTCTTATTAAAATTAAACAAGGACTCGTTCCTGTTGAAGAAGTTTTGAGAGAAACAGTTCTTTAAGGAGGAAAGATGACAACCGCCACGACCGGTTCAAATCCGCCCCTTTCTCTTCATCACCTTTTGAAGGTAATGATTGACAACGAGGGCACAGATCTGCATATTACGACGAACACTCCGCCACAAATACGAATTCATGGACATTTGAAAGCCATTGACGGATACAAGCCGTTGAGTCCAGCGGAAACAAAACAACTATGCTATTCAATTCTGACAGATAACCAAAAACATAAATTTGAGGAAACGCTTGAGCTTGACCTTTCTTTTGGAATCAAAGGGCTTGCAAGATTCAGAGCGAACATTTTTCAACAAAGAGGTGCGGTGGCTGGAGCGTTCCGTTTGATCCCCTACGAAATAAGAGGTTTTAACGAACTTGGGCTTCCTTCAGTTATTGAGATGCTATGCGAAAAGCCAAGGGGATTAATTCTTGTCACAGGTCCCACGGGTTCAGGAAAATCAACGACCCTTGCCGCAATGCTTGACAAAATAAACAGGGAAAGGCACGACCACATTATCACTATTGAAGACCCTGTTGAATACCTGCATCCTCACAAATCCTGCCTTGTAAATCAAAGAGAAGTAGGTGCAGACACATTCACATTCAAGAACGCATTAAAGAGCATTCTCCGTCAAGACCCCGATGTGGTTCTGATAGGGGAAATGAGAGACCTTGAAACTATTGAAGCAGCATTGAGAATCGCTGAAACCGGCCACTTGACATTTGCAACATTGCACACAAATTCAACTGTGGAAACGATCAACCGTATCATAGATGTTTTTCCATCCAACCAGCAGGCGCAGGTTAGGACACAGCTTTCATTCGTTATTCAGGGGATCCTCTGCCAAACGCTTCTTCCAACGAAAGATGGAAAAGGAAGGTGTCTTGCGGTTGAAATAATGGTTCCAAACGCCGCAATAAGAAATCTTATCAGAGACGACAAGATTCATCAGATTTATTCAATGATGCAGACGGGTCAGGCGGGATCAGGAATGCAGACATTTAATCAGTCGCTCGCAGATTTATATTTAAGAGGAAAAATTGATTTTGAAACCGCAATGGCAAGGTCTTCTCAGCCGGAAGAACTGAAAGAACTTATTGATAGAGGAGTAACGCTTTCTTCAAGACAGATGAATGTTGGAATGGGTCCGGGAGGTTTGCCGAAATCGCCGGCGCCCCCTACAAAAAGATAGTGTTTTATACTTCTCAAATTAGGAGGGAATATGCCTCAGTTTGAATGGAGTGGAACCAAAAAAACAGGTGAAACAATTAGCGGGGTTATGACTGCTGAAAACAAAGACGAAGTCGCTCAAAATTTAAGAAAACAACAAATTGTAGTGACGAAGATCAAAGAGAAAGGCAAAGAGTTTGCCTTGCCAAAGTTCGGCGGTTCAGTTTCGACAAAGGAACTCGCCGTCTTCACAAGACAGTTTTCGGTTATGATTGACGCGGGTCTTCCAATTACTCAATGCCTTGAGATACTTGCTTCACAGCAGGAAAACAAATTTTTTCAAAAAATTCTGTTTACCGTGAGAGAAGATGTTGAAGCAGGAGCAAATCTCTCAGATGCGTTAAGGAGACATCCAAAAGTTTTTGATGACCTTTACTGCAACCTTGTTGCTGCTGGAGAGGCGGGTGGTATCCTTGACACGATTCTTCAAAGATTGTCAATCTACATTGAAAAAAATGTCAAATTGAAAGCGGCGGTCAAATCGGCTTTTATCTATCCAGTTGTTGTTATTGTGGTTGCTATTCTAATAGTCATCGTAATTATGTGGAAGGTCATTCCTACTTTTGCTTCATTGTTTGCGGGTTTGGGCGCGAAATTGCCCACCCCTACAAGAGTTGTCATTGCTATTTCAAATTTTTTGGGAGCGTGGTGGTGGCTTATAGGATTGACTATTGCTGTCATTATTATTGCGCTTAGAACTTATTACGCCACTCCGAATGGAAGATACAATCTTGACAAAGCAATGTTAAAACTTCCAGTGCTCGGAATAGTGTTGAAGAAAATCGCTGTTGCAAGGTTCTGCCGAACACTGGGAACTCTTGTTTCTTCTGGCGTCCCGATTTTGGAAGGGCTTGAGATTACAGCAAAAACATCTGGAAACGCTGTAGTTGAAGAGGCGATTATGAAAACAAGAAAAGCGGTTGAAGAAGGAAAAACAATCGTTGAACCCCTCCAAGCAACAGGACTCTTTCCCGGTATGGTCACTCAAATGATAGGCGTTGGAGAATCAACAGGCGCTCTTGACGCTATGCTTTCCAAAGTCGCCGATTTTTATGAAGATGAAGTTGACGAAGCGATAGCAAACCTAATGTCCCTTCTTGAGCCATTGATAATCGTATTTCTTGGAACAACCGTCGGAGGCATAGTCATTGCTATGTATATGCCTCTGTTTACTCTTATTCAGCAAATACAATAAAACGACAAATCAATTTTTTCAGGAAAGAGGGAGGAAACTCCCTCTTTTTTTATAATTTGACAAATTTTGTTATAATTTATTCTTATGAGCGAATATGAGAAGATCGGACTGAGACTAATAATTTTTCGTCTTGTTATAGCGTTGACTTTCCTGTCATCCTCAATTGGGATTCAAATTGCGCTTGGTGAAAAAATTCTATTAAAGCCCTATTTCTATTTTTCCGCCTTTGTCCTTTTTCTTGAGATTGGGTATGTTTTGTTCTATTCCTTTTTTAAGAAATTGAGAAATAAGGAACTTTTCCTTTATCTTCAGTTGGTTGGTGATTCTCTGACTGTTGTGGTTCTTTTATTTTACACAGGAGGACATTCAAGCGTTTTTGTTTTTCTGCTACATTTCCTTGTCGTTCTTGCAGGCGCCTTGTTGCGAAGAAGGGGTGCTATTTTTATTGCCCTTATCAACAGTCTCTTTTTCGGGCTTTTGTGTCTGAGTTTATATTACAATTGGTTGAGGCCTTCAGAATACTTCAACATTCCTTTTGAAGTCCCGACAGCAGGAGAGATTTTCAATGCTTTGATGATAAACTTTTTTGGTTTTTTTCTTGTTGCAATTCTTATATCTGCTGTGTCTTTAAGGATTGAAAAAAGCAGAAAAGAGCTCGGCGAAGCCAAAAAAGGTATAAAATATCTTAAACACTTAAATGATTTGATTGTATCTTCTATTTCCGGCGGAATTGTAGTAACAGATTTAAATGGAAAAGCGACATTCTCAACTCAAAAAGCAAGGAATCTATTAGGGGTTAACATTACTGAAGGATGGAGTTTAAGGGAACAGATTGAGGATCTTGGAGGTCCTCCGATAGTCTTTGAACATTTGGCAAAAGAGGGGAGTGAAATACCATTATCTTTGCCTTCCGACAAACATCTTATGCTTTCAATATCTCCTCTTTTTGAAGAAGACAAGAAGGTGGGGTATCTTGTTCTTGTAAGAGACGAGACGGAAATTGTGAAGATAAGAAATGAACTTGAATTGAAAGAACGGCTTGTTTCCCTCGGAGAGATGGCTGCAAATATGGCTCACGAAATCAAAAATCCACTTGGTTCAATATCTGGAGCCGCTCAAATGCTCAAGAGTTCAGAACCTAAGAATAGCGGCGAAAATGAACTTCTTTCAATAATCCACAAAGAAAGCTTGCGGCTTGCGGAAGTTCTTGATAATTTTTTAAGTTTTGTCAGTCCCCAAAAGCCGGAAAAACATCTTGTCAACATTTACGAAATCATTGTTGAAGTCATCACCCTGTTTAAAAATAGCCCTCTTTTTCAGGAAAAAAAAATCAATTTGTCATTTGATTTTTTTCAAAATGAACTCTTTTTAAATATTGATCCAAACCAGATCAAACAAGTATTATGGAATGTTTTACACAATGCGAGAAAGGCTTCGGAAGAGGGCGGGGAAATAAAAGTTTCATTGTTAAGAGAAGGAAATTGGGTAATTGTTGAAATTTCCGACAAGGGAATTGGAATGCCAAAAAGCGAAATAGAAAAAATACAGGAGCCCTTCAGAAAAGGATTTTCCCAAGGAGTAGGGCTTGGTTTGTCTCTTGTTCATAGAATTATGGAACAGCACAACGGAAAAGTTGAAATAGAATCAAAATTCAAAAGCGGAACTAAAGTGAAATTGTTTTTTCCTATGGAATAAAAAATGAAGAGAAGAATATTGATAGTAGATGATGAGAAAAGTATGAGAGATATTTTGAGAATTCTCTTTGAAAAAGAGAATTTTGAAGCAGAAACCGCAGAAAGCGGAGAAACGGCGCTTAAACTTCTTTCAGAAAATGTCTATGACCTTGTCTTATCCGATATTAGAATGGGAAAGATGTCGGGCTTGGATTTACTGAGAGAAATCAAAAACCAAAATTATCCTCCGCAGGTTATTTTGATGACCGCTTATGCTTCAACTGAAACTGCAATTGAAGCGCTTAAACTGGGCGCCGTTGACTACATAATTAAACCATTTGATGTCAACGAACTTCTTCACAGGGTCAAGAGTGCTATTGAAAAGAAGAGTCTCTTTGAAGAAAATATTGAATTAAGGGCAGAACTTTCAAAAAAAGAAGGTTTTGAAGGGATAATTGGAAACAATCAAAAGATGGTGAACATATACTCCCTTGTGCAAAGGATAGCCCCCACGAATTCCACAGTTCTTATTGAAGGGGAAAGCGGAACAGGAAAAGAACTTGTGGCTAAAGCGATTCACTACAATTCATTAAGAAAGGAAAAGCCATTTATATCAATCAATTGCGGAGGGCTTCCAGAGACACTCCTTGAAAGCGAACTTTTTGGTTATGTGAAGGGCGCATTTACAGGGGCATACGCTTCAAAAAGAGGGCTTTTTGATGTGGCGGAAGGGGGCTCGTTATTTCTTGATGAAATAGGAGATATGACGCCTTTAATGCAGACAAAACTTTTAAGGGCTATTCAGGAAAGAAGGATAAGGGCTGTTGGTTCAACGAACGAGCATCCAGTGGATGTAAGACTGATAACAGCAACCAACAAAGACCTTTTTTCACTTGTTAAAGAAGGGCTATTCAGGGAAGATTTATATTACAGAATAAATGTTATAAAAATAGAAGTTCCACCGCTTAGAGAAAGAAAAGATGACATTCCTATTTTACTGAAATATTTTGTGGAAAAATACTCACAAATGTTGAAGAAAAAAGTTCCTCAAATTTCAAAAGAAGTAATTACCCTTCTTGAATCGTATCACTGGCCCGGAAATGTCAGAGAACTTGAAAATGTTGTTGAAAGGGCTCTTGCCCTTGACCAGAATGGAATTATTGATGTGTCTCTGCTTCCAGATTCAATAAGAACAGCAAGAAAAGAAATCGCAGAAGAAAAATTTATTGAAATTCCAGAAGAAGGGTTTTCTCTTGAAAAAGCAAAGGATGAATTTGAGATAAAACTCATTAAAATGGCTCTTGAACTTGAAAATGGAAATATGACAAAAGCGGCAAAAAGACTTGGAATAAGTTACAGGTCTTTAAGGCATCTTATAAATTCAAAACATAGAAGACATTTTAGAGATGTTTCAAAATAGTATAATGGTTATGGAAGATAAGAGGTGAGAACAAGAATTTTGGATATTGGAAATGGGTGTAATCAAGCCGTTGAAGGAGAGTTATATGGCTTTAAAGAATTGGAAAGAAGTGGAAGTTTGGCAGAAATCGATGGCTCTTTTGAAGTTAGTCTATCTTGCAATAAAAGAATTTTTACAAGAGGAAGATTGCCTTGTCTGATGATACTGCAAATCAAATCTTGCAATGACTGCTTTTTTCACCCTGATCCTCAAATCCTAAATCCTAAAAACCATTATTACATTGGAGATAAAAAATGAGCAAAATCTCGATTTTGATTCCTCTTTACAATGAAAGGGAGTGCATTCAGTTGCTTTTGAAGTCAATTTACGATGTGGTGGGTAAATTAAAAGAAGAATATGAAATTGTTATTGTCAACGACGGCTCAAATGATGGAAGCGAAGAGGAACTTAACAAAGCAATAAAAGAGTATCCCAACCTAAAGGTTGTAAATTTCAGGAAAAATTATGGGCAGACAGCCTCTCTTGCTGCGGCGATAGCGGAAAGTTGCGGTTCTGTGCTAATTCCTATGGATGCAGACCTTCAAAACGACCCAAAAGACATTCCCCGTCTTCTTGAAAAACTTGAGGAAGGATATGATGTTGTAAGCGGTTGGAGAAGAAAAAGGGAAGACAATTTTTTAACAAGGATTCTGCCTTCAAAGATGGCAAACTTTTTAATTTCGGTGATTTCTGGAGTAAAACTCCACGATTATGGATGCACATTGAAAGCATACAGGAGGGAAGTTCTTGACGACATTGATTTAATGGGTGAAATGCACCGATTTATCCCTATTCTTGCAAGTTGGAAGGGGGCTAAAGTGGCAGAATTGGAGGTTGTCCACCATCCAAGGAAAATAGGCAAATCAAAATACAACCTCACAAGAACCTTCAAAGTTATCCTTGATTTGATGA
>JAAZNT010000048.1 GCA_012798145.1 Thermoanaerobaculaceae bacterium
TGCCGCCTCTTTCACTTCCTCTTCTTTAAGTTCAGCAAACATCGGAAGAGCAAGAACCTCATCTGCCGCTTTTTCTGTTTCCGGCAGGTCGCCTTTCTTATATCCCAAGAAGCCAAAACAGACCTGCAAATGTAACGGTACAGGGTAGTATATCATATTTCCAACACCCTTTTCATCGAGATATTTTTTGAGTTCGTCTCTCTTTTTCGCTCTTATTACAAATTGATGATAAATGTGTTTTGAATGGGAAGGCGACGCAGGCGTTTTGACTTCCTGAACATTCCCGAGTTCTTTTCTGTATAGTTCTGCAATTACGGCTCTTTTGCTGTTCCATTCGTCAAGGTACTTAAGTTTTATTCTTAAAACAGCCGCCTGCAGTTCATCAAGGCGTGAATTATAGCCAATTTCATCGTGGTAATATCTTCTCTCAGAGCCATGCACTCTCAATTTTTTTAGCCTGTTTGCAAGACTTTCGCTCTCAGTAGAGATAATCCCGCCGTCTCCAGCGCCACCGAGATTTTTTGTAGGAAAGAAAGAAAACGCTGACGCTTCGCCAAAAGTTCCGACTTTTTTTCCCTTGTATTGAGAGCCAAACGCCTGACAAGAATCTTCCAGTATTTTTAAATTGTATTCTTTGCAGATTGATTGAATTTCATCCATCTCGCAGGGAAGACCATAAAGGTGAACAGGAAGAAAGATTCTGATTTTTTTGCCCGTCTCCTTATGAATTACCCCGTCGTTAACCTTGTCGCATTTTGTTTCAAGAAACTCTTTTAATCGGGCAGGCGAAACATTGAATGTTTCGGGGTCAATATCAACGAAAAAGGGAACGCCTCTTGCGTTGTGAATAGCGCCGGCTGTAGCAAAAAAGGTGAAAGAGGTGGTTATCACTCCTTCTCCTTCCTGCAAATCCATAGCCCTTAAGGAAAGAAGTATAGCGTCCGTTCCCGAAGCGCACCCGATGCAATTCTTTGCTCTCAAATATTTTGCGGTTTCTTCTTCCAAAAGAGCGCCGTTTTTCCCAAGAATAAAATGCTGGCTTTCAAAAATTTCCGCAATGCTATTTTCCACTTCTTTTCTAATTTGATTATACTGTCTTTTCAGGTCAAGAACCGGTACAGCCATTCTGCCTCCTAAACTTTATTTTATAGCATAAACACACCAAAAAGTAAAGTTTTTTCTTATAAATCAATATAAAAATTGAGGATTTTTCCGGTTTAGGCAAAATAAAAAAAGGGCGGGATAAACCCGCCCTATAATCATTTAACTTTCACGATTTTATCGGTGTCTATCTGCGCCTTTTGAAGTTTCCCGGAAAAGTCCACATAAATTGCTTTCCATTCAGAGAATAAATCAAGCGCTTCTTTTCCGCCTTCTCTGTGTCCATTCCCTGTTTGTTTGACTCCACCAAAGGGAAGATGGTTTTCAGCGCCGATGGTTGGAGCATTTACATAAAACAGTCCTGTATGTACATCTCTCATAGCAGCAAAGGCTTTGTTGACATCCTGAGTGTAAATAGAACCTGAGAGTCCGTATAGGCAATCGTTCTGAAGCTTTATCGCCTCTTCAAATGTTTTGAAGCGGACAACAGCAAGAACTGGGCCAAAAACCTCCTCTTTAAACAACCTCATTTTAGGCGTGACTTCGGCAAATATTGTTGGTTCAATGAAAAATCCGTTTTTGTATTTTGCCCCTGTAAGTCTTTTTCCGCCGCAAACAAGCCGAGCGCCTTCTTTTTTGGCAATTTCAATATATTCAAGGTCTGTCTTAAGTTGGTTTTCGTCAACTGCAGGACCCATCTCCGTGGACTCATCTAAACCAGGACCAACCTTAAGTTTTTTCGCCCTGTTTGCGAGCATATCAAGGAATTTGTCATAAACTTTTCCGTGAACAAGACAGCGGCTTGTCGCTGTGCATCTCTGTCCAGTCGTCCCGAACGCTCCCCAAAGGACTCCGTCAAGAGCGAGCTCAAGATTGGCGTCGTCCATAATTATCACGGCGTTTTTGCCTCCCATTTCAAGCCCAACTCTCTTGAAATCTTTGGCGCAGGCAAGGTTTATCTGCCTTCCCACTTCTGTAGAACCCGTAAATGAAATTAAGGAAACATCGGGATGCTCGCAGAGAGGAGTTCCTACATTTCTTCCACCTCCAGTTACATAGTTGATTACGCCCGGAGGAAAGCCAACTTCCTCAGCGCCTTTGACCAAATTCAAGACACTTAAGGGCGTGAGGCTGGCAGGTTTGATAACCACTGTGTTTCCGCAAACAAGAGCAGGCATAAGTTTCCAGCAAGGAATCGCCATCGGGAAGTTCCAAGGAGTTATTAGCCCGCAAACGCCTATTGGCTGTCTTACCGACATCGCCCACTTGTTTGGAAGTTCCGAAGGAGTTGTTTCGCCAAATTGGCGCCTTCCTTCTCCTGACCAGTAAAGAGCGCAATCTATGCCTTCCTGAACATCGCCTCTTGTTTCTTTTAGAATCTTTCCCATTTCCCTTGTGGCATCTCTTGCGAGTTTTTCCTTGTTTTTCTTGAGCCAAAGCCCCAATTCCATAACAAGTTCGCCTCTCTTGGGGGCTGGAATAAGACGCCATTTCTGGAACGCTTCTTTTGCGGCTTTCACTGCTGCATCAACA
>JAAZNT010000049.1 GCA_012798145.1 Thermoanaerobaculaceae bacterium
ATGAAATCCCCATGTCAGATTACCTATGGGAGTTCCAATAGGGATTTCCTCCTCTCTTTTCTCAAATATTTTTTTTATATACTCTCCTATAATTCTTTCATTAATTGATTCTTTTTCCATTTTATTCCTTTTTTAAATCCTCCAGTTTATCAACCACCCCTATTATCAAATCAATATCTTTCAATAAATTCTCTCTATCATATCCTGTCTTGTTGTCCAGGTCATTTAGATAAAGAGAAGAGCATGTGAAGATATATGCCCTGTCTTCAACAATTGCTTCTTCAGGAATTGCATTTATTTTATTAAGATGCATCATATCAAATATTATTCCAGGTATATCTTTGTCCTTGAAATATGGATGGTTCTGAACTTTATTTAAGAAATCATATTTGTCCTTAGAACCGAGGGCAAGACCAATTAATTCATCTGTCCTTTTTCCATACTCTTCAGGAACTTTACTCTTAAGTTCAGGATTTGACTTGAATATATACTCAATTGTTTTCATCTTCAATATGTGTTTTTATTTTTAATTCCAGTTTTCTTTAGTATGAATTGTATTGTAAACTTTCATTGCAAGGCTTAGCTCATTTCTCCCTTCTATAATTTGTCCCCTGTCAAGTTTCTTGTATTTTGCATAATTCAGATTAAAGTTGTTTATAGCATGGACCCTCTCCAAAATACTTATTTTCTCAACTCCACGTTTTTCAAGATCTTTAATTACATTTTCAACATACTCGCTGAATAAGGTTTTTCCAGGATGATAATAATTTAAACTAAAGTCTCTCATTTTTTACTTTTCTTTTCTCTTTCAAGCCCATCAAGTAATGCTTTAAAGAATTTAAAATTCATCTTCCCATTTTCTCTCACACTCTTTTCTTTGCTTTTCATCTCTTCATCAGCAATGCTGAGGCAATTCCCAAGGTAAACCATATCCTCTAATATTTTTCTATCCATATCAGGATGAAGCACTGCTTTATATGCAATAGAATATTTTGTAAGATAACTTGCTTTTTCATGATAATTCTCAGGAACAACAATCAAACCTCTTCTTCCATCAATATCGGATTTCAATCTATAACATGTGAATCCTGTTCCGCTTATTGCTTCTCTCATTTGCTCATCTGTGTGTTGCATTTTTGTTTTTTATTTTCTATTTTTATATTTTAATCATTATCTCACTAAAATTCAATCTTAACCCACTTACATTAACCTTACTTTCTGTTAACAATAACCCTTCAACTGAGCCTGTTATGATATTAACCATCTCTTTCATCTTACAACATCCTCATAACCCTTACAAGGTTTTCTTTATTTTTTATAGCATTGTACCTCTCTAAAGCCCTGTGATGTGATTTTGGATCAATACCATCAATTGTTGAGAGATCATCATTCATAAGATGCAGGCATGTTGAGAAATAAATATCATCCCAAAGTTTGAATTCTTTCTGTGAACCCATTTTTGGACTATGAACAAATTTAACCACATTATCTGGAATATAAACTCCTTCCATAGAAGGACTCATTTTTAATCTATTATAAAATTCATTCATATCTTCACTTATAAGGGCAATACTCTGAACCCTTTTAGCCTTATAATGATGTTTTAATGGAACAAAAGCACTCATTCTAGGTTCAGCCATGGTTGTGTATTTCATCAATTTATCAGGATTCATGTTTGTGTTCATTTTACTTTAAAGCCTCCTTTTCAAGTTTATTTACAGCTTCCTTTTTTTGTTCAAAAGAGGGATTTAACAATTTTATTGGCAATCCATATTTCTGATAAAGATCAACAGAATCCTGGAAGCTTTGCGGGTTTTCTTTTTCAAATATGCTTTCATATTTTTGATTAATCATTGTTTCTCTGGATTTTTCCTGCATCTTTTCAGCTTCTATCCTAATATACTCTTGAATTTGCTTTTTAGGAGAAAATTCATGAGTCATTGAGGCAAGCCCAAGATATCCTGCAGCTAAAGAAATTCCCCCAAATAAAAAAATATCACGAAGTATTTCTTTAGTATTATTTTCTTTTTTTGTTAACTTATCCATTTTATTCTCTTTCCCCATTAAGCTCATCAAGTCTTTTTATTCTTTTAAGAAACCTATCATTAACTCTGAAAA
>JAAZNT010000050.1 GCA_012798145.1 Thermoanaerobaculaceae bacterium
GCTGATATGAAGGGGAATTTTGCGGGAAAAACAGGAACAACAGACGATTACACAGACGCTTGGTTTATCGGATTCAACCCAAATATCGTTACAGGCGTTTGGACGGGAAGGGATGACCATAAATCTCTTGGAAGTCTTGAAACAGGTTCCAGAGCGGCTCTTCCCATCTGGCGAAAGTTTATGGAAGTTGCGACACAGGGACAGGAGAATATTGACTGGAAATCTTCAGACAAAATTGTTTATCTTCCCGTCTGCGCAGAGACTGGCTTGAGGGCGGGAATGGATTCTCCCTGCGCAAGAGTTGTTGAAGAGCCGTTTATAAAAGGAAGAGAGCCACTGAGGGTTTGCACCAGAAACGACCATTTGCACCTCTCTCTTCCCTATTTTATGCAGAGATTTGACTTTAATTCGGAAGGCTCACTTCAAATTCCATCTTCGGATCTGGATGCGATTTTAAATTCCTATCCAGCGGTGGTTCAAAAAGCAGGAGCAACAAAGATTGAAGTCAACTGGGGAGGGGTTTCAAGAAAAATAGACCTGCAAATTCTTCCGGAAAGAGAAGGAAGAGCGGTTGAAGCAGTCTTTCCCGATTTGCCGCCGGAAGGTTCAATCAGATGCGGCGCAGAAGTAAAATATGTCCACAAAAGATAGCGCATCTCCTTTTTATGAAGAACTGGAAGGTAAAAAAGTAAGATGCCTTCTTTGCGCCCACAAATGCGTTATTGCAAACAATTCAAAGGGAATATGCAAAGTCAGACAGAACAAAGAAGGAATTCTTTACGCTTTAAATAAAAATATCTTTGTGGCTTTGAATATTGACCCGATTGAAAAAAAACCGCTTTTTCATTTTCTTCCCGGAAGCCGCTCTTTTTCTGTCGCAACCGAGGGCTGCAATTTCAAATGCGTATTCTGCCAGAATTATGAGATAAGCCAGATTGGCGAAAGAGAAATAAGAGGAAGATTTGTTCCTTCAGAAAAGGTCGTTGAACTTGCCGTTGAAAATAACTGCAGAAGCATCTCCTATACATATACAGAGCCGACGGTTTTTTTTGAAACCGCCTACGAAACAGGAATTCTCGCAAGGAAGAAGGGATTAAAAAATGTTTTTGTGACAAACGGTTACATCTCCAGAGAAGCGGCTTTAAAAATAAAAGATTTCCTTGACGCTGCAAATGTTGATTTAAAAAGTTTCAGCGAAGAGACCTATAAAAAATATTGCGGAGCAACTCTAAAGGGAGTTTTGGAAGGAATTGACTTTCTGCTTGAAGCAGGAATTCTTTTGGAAATTACAACTTTGATTGTCCCGGGAATGAACGACAGCGAAGATGAATTGAAAAAAATCGCAAAATTTATCGCTTCAAGGTCAAAGGAAATTCCTTGGCACATTTCAAGATTTTTTCCAAATTATAAAATGGAAGACAGAAGCCCAACATCACTTGAATCCCTAAACCTTGCGGAAACTTTAGGCAAAGAAGAGGGGCTAAAATATATCTACAAAGGAAATGTTTGGGGTGAAGGCGAAGACACAAACTGTCCCTCCTGCAAAAAACTTTTGATACAAAGGCAGGGATTTGAAATTTTAAAAAATGTCGTTAATAATGGTATCTGTCCGCACTGCGGAGAAAAGATTTATGGATTGTTTGGTTAGGAGGTAATATGGCTTTTCAAACTTTTAAAGAAGAAGGCGCTCCAGTGTCAGATATAAATGTGACGCCTCTTGTTGATGTTATGCTTGTTCTTCTAATTATTTTTATGATAACAACTCCTCTTTTTGAAAGAGGGATAGATGTAAATCTTCCCCAATCAGCGACAACAAACATAAGCGGAAGCGAAAGAATCATTCTCACCATTCCGAAAGACAAAAATTATGTTTATTTCAACTCTCAGCCCGTCAACAGAAATCTTCTAAAAACTTATCTTGAGCAGATTTTTTCTGGAAGGCAGGATAAGACAATTTACCTTTTCGCAGATAAAAATGTCCCTTACGGAGATGTAATAAATATAATTGACGAAGTTAAACTTGCCGGGATAGACACAGTTGGGCTTGCAACCGAACCAACTGAGGGTTCAAAGAGGTGATATGACATCTACACTTCCTTCCGTTCCTAAAAACTGGTCAACTTCAGGAAGAAAGCAAAACCCAATTTTTCCTTTGTCAGTGATAGTTTCCACTATGTTCCATTTTCTTCTGTTTTTATTTCTGCTCTCTTTTGGAATAATTTCTCCCCAAAAAAAGAAGATTGATTTTGTCAATGTGAAAATAATAGAACTGCCTTTTGGAGAGGGCGGGGCGCTTACTGGAACTCCCGGCGGAAAAACCGAATCAAAAATTGAGGAGATAGCCCCCAAAAAAGAGACTCCTCCAAAATTGACGCTTCCAGACAAAAATCAAAAA
>JAAZNT010000051.1 GCA_012798145.1 Thermoanaerobaculaceae bacterium
AGCAATCTCTTTAAAGGCAAAGAGGAAGTGACCCCGCCAGAACAGGAGCAACAGCAAACCGAGCCGCCTGCTGAAGAGCAACAGCCACCGCAGGAGCCGGTAACACCGCCGCCACCACCGCCGAAAGAAACTAAACCTAAACCGCCGGCAGAAACCCAGAAACCTGCAGAAGAAACCAAGCCAGCAGAAGAAACCAAGCCGGTTGAAGAGGAAAAAGTTCCTCAAGCAGGACTCGGAGTCATTTTTGTCACCAATGTTAGAACAGGAGCGTTCAGAGTAAAAGTTGATGATGAAAAATTAATTGACCACTCATTTGCGGGAAAACAGTCCGGCAAAGCGGAGGAACAGAGACTTGAAAGAGAACTCAAATTCCCTCCGGGAGAACATAAATTTAAGTTCGTCTGCGAAGACAATCAGGGGTCCAAGGGGGTTAAGGAAATGGCAATGGTGTTTAAGCCCGGAGAGCATAAGGTTGTAAAAATTGTCGTTAAAGGCGCTCCCGGCGATATTAAACTTGAACTTCTTGAATAGCGCTGTTGGAGGATAAGATGAAGAAGTCCTTAGTTGTTTTTGCCGGAACCTTCCTATTTTTGCTTTTAATATCCTGCAGTCTGTCAAATCTTTTTAAAAAAGAAGAGCCAAAGATAAACTGCGAAGCGAATGTTAACCCGACTTCTGGTTACGCGCCTTTGACAGTTGCCTTTATGGCAAATGCTACCGTTACTGGAACAAAAGATTTTGTAACTTACACTTGGGATTTTGGAGACGGACAATTTTCAACAAGCCAGAACGCTTCTCACACCTACAGAAAATCTGGAACATATATGTGGAATTTGACTGCTACTGTCGCCGGCGTGTCTTGCACAAGAAGCGGTTCAATTCAGGTTGAAGGAAGAGGTTATTCGCAGCCAAGCGACGACGGAGAAAGACCGCCTTCAACATCTTCCGGCGAGGGCAACGCAGGTGTCGGAATCAAACTTGTCACCAATTTGAGAAGCGGTGTTTTCAGAGTCAAAATAAACGGGGAATTGAAAGCGGAACACTCTTTCCACAACGAAGCGAAAGGGAAAAATATCTTAAAGCCCAAAAAGCTTCTCAAAGCGAAAGATTACGAATGGGGCAAGGAATTTAAAGTTCCAGCCGGAGACTGCAAGATTAAACTCGTGATCGAAGACAATCAGGGCTCAAGAGGAGAAAAAGTTATTAACCTCAATATGAAAGCAAATCAACATAAATTCCTCAGAGTTGTTGTTAGAGGCGCTCCGGGAGATATGCGCGTAGAAATGTAGGATTTTAGGATAATGTTCATCAACGGGGCTTGGGTGAAAACAAATCATCCGAGCCCCTTGTTTTTGGAGAAGAAATGTCTAAAGAAAAAATTGGGGTTCTTGATTTTGGAGGGCAATACGCCCATCTTATCGCAACAAAATTAAGGGCAAAAGGAATACTTGCAGAGATACTTGACCCGGAAGATAAAATTGAAAAATTTCGAGAATACAAAGGATTGATACTTTCAGGAAGTCCCGCTCTTGCGTCTTTTGACGAGGAGAGCGGATACAACAAAGAGATTTTTAAAGAGGAAATTCCCATTCTTGGCTTATGTTTCGGACATCAGGAGATCGCCAAGTATTACGGAGGCAAAGTTGAGCATAGAGAAAGAGAATACGGAAAAGCAAAACTTGCCATAGTGAACAATTCTCCAATTTTTGACGGCCTCTCAAAGGATGAAATCGTGTGGATGAGCCACGGCGACACGGTGGTAGAAATTTCCGAAGATTTCTGCGAAATAGGAAAATCTGTAAGCGGGGGAGTTGAGCATTCGAACGCGGCGATTGCGTCAGAAAAATTTAAGAGATACGGATTTCAGTTTCATCCCGAAGTTGACGACACCATAAACGGCGACAAGATGCTTTTCAATTTTGCTACAAAAATTTGCGGGGTAAAGCCGGAATGGAAAATTGATTCATACAAAGATTCGCTGTTAAATAGAATTAGAGATGAAGCGCAGGGCAGGAAAGTCTTTCTTCTTGCTTCAGGAGGGGTTGATTCAACGGTTTGCGCTGTTCTTTTGATTGAAGCGCTTGGAAAGGAAAGAGTAAGTCTTCTTCATATTGACAACGGGCTTTTGAGAAAAGATGAAAGCAAGGAAGTGCTTGAACTCTTCAGAAAAATGGGGCTTAAAGAGAACCTCCATTTTAAGGACGCTTCGGAAGTCTTTGTCTCATCTTTAAAAGATGTTTATGAGCCCGAAGAAAAAAGAAAAATTATTGGTGAAACTTTTGTTAAAGTTTTTGAAGCAGAAGCGAAAAAACTTTCTCTTGACGACGCTCTTTTGGCTCAAGGAACAATTTATCCCGACACCATTGAAACAAAGGGAACAAAAAGGGCTGACCTAATAAAGACCCACCACAACAGAGTTCCGCTTGTAGCAAAAATGATAGAAGAAGGAAAAGTTATTGAACCGCTGAAAGAGCTTTACAAAGTTGAAGTTAGACAACTTGGGGAAAGTCTTGGACTTCCCCACAAAATGGTTTACAGGCATCCTTTTCCCGGTCCGGGTCTTGGAGTGCGTCTTTTGTGTAATAAGGGGAAAATTGATGACCCCGAAAGGAGAGAATCTGCCCAAAAAATTGTGAACGGCATTCTTTTTGAGCAAAAAATAAAAGGTTATGTTCTTCCAGTAAAATCTGTTGGCGTTAAGGCAGATTTGAGGGCTTACGATTTTTCAGTTCTTCTCTGGGGAGAAGTTGATTTTGAAAATGTTGAGAGTGTTGCGTCAAAAATATATCAGAAAGCCCCCCAAATAAACCGCTGTTTAGTTTCATTGTCCAATTTTGAAATAAAAGATGCAATACCGCTTAAAGCGACAATAACTAAAGAGCGGCTTGATTTCTTGAGGGAAATTGACGCTATTGCCACAAAAGTTCTTGTTGAAGAAGAGTGGTATGAAAGGATCTGGCAGTGCCCGGTTGTTTTTGTTCCAATGAGCATTAACGGCAGGGGAGAGGAGTTTGTGGTGATTAGACCCGTTTATTCGGAGAGGGGAATGACCGCCCAGCCAAGTTCCCTTGACGAAAAAACAAGAAAAAGACTTAAAGAGGAAATAGAAAAATTTAAGAAAATATCAGGCATTGCGATTGACATAACAACCAAGCCACCCGGAACAATTGAGTGAGAGTAAGAAAAAAGGAAAAGTCAAAAGGGTGGAAGCAAGGAAAAGCGTTTAAATCAGGTTTCAACCTGAAAAGCCAAGCCATTGAGAGGTTTACTTCGGAGCAAAGCCAAATGAAGCAATCTTCCTCTTAATCCCCCTCTCATCTCAGGAGAGGGCGGGGTGAGGTTTCCGATCAAAAACGCTGTCACTGCGATTTTTTCTTCGCAGCAACCTCCCCCTTGTCATCCTGAACGCTCCTTTGAAGCAATTGCCTCTGAAGGATCTCCCTACTTCGAAGCGACAAGATTCTTCAAGGGTCAAGAACGAGGGAAACAATCAGAATGACGCTCAAGCATCCCCTCGCCTCTCAGGAGAGGGGCAGGGGTGAGGTTTCCGCTTAAAAACGCAGTCACTGCGAGATAATCTTCGAGGCATTTTCAAGCGAAGCAGTCTTTCTCTTGATGCCATTGGCATCACGACGCGCTTGGCTTCGCCAAGCAACCTTATTCAATCTTCCTGCAAAATAATCCATTTCGTAAAGATTTAGAACAAATTTTCATATTAAACATTGCTTTTTATTTGAGGCAACAATTCCTTTTTTCATCCTTTTTTAAAAAGGCAATTCGGGGACTTGACTTCTATTTAACTTTGATGTTTAATAAAAATGCAAAAGGAGGTAAATATGGAGAAAAAACTTTTCATTGTTTTGTTGGTTTTTGTTATGGCGACAATGGTCTTTGCACAAGAAGAGACAAATTACTGGCCCACCTGCCAAAGCCCGCAGAACATTGCTCCAATGCAAAATGCGGGAGGAAGCAAAGTTTATGATAGAAGTTCTGTTGTCTGGAATGGAAAGGATTATGCGGTTGTCTGGGTAGATTATATAGATTACAGGCTGAACTTCAGGAGATTCTTTGCGGATGGGACACCCGTATCTTCAGCAACCATCCTTTCAACGCTGTATAGTTATGGCTCTCCAAAAATCGTATGGAACGGAAGCGGTTATGGTGTTGCTTGGAATGGTTGGTCAGGCTCATATTATCAGATTTATTTTTTAAGGCTTGATGTAAATGGCTCCCCAATTGGCTCTCCCGTCAAGGTCTCATTTTATGGAATATCAGAGACTGCCGACTGCTCCGCTCCTGACCTTGCATACAGCGGAAACGGCTACTGCGTTACATGGTGTGATGATCGCAATGAAAACGGTGATATATTTGCGACACTCCTTGACAATAATGGGGTTGTAACATACTCTGATACACCTATCTCCACCGCGGCTGATTACCAAGAATTACCCAGAATTGCATGGTCTTCAGGGGTTGGCAGGTATCAGATTGTATGGTCTGATTATAGATCTGGCTCAAAAGTAGAAATATATGGCTCTCAAATCTCGCCAAGCAATGCAGTTACCTCAAATGTCCAACTTGTTTCAGGAATATCCGATTCTTATACCCCAGTTGTAGCGGATATGGGAAACGGCTTAGGTATGGCTTGGAGGGACTCCCGCGATGGCAATTGGGAGATATATTTCGCAAGACTTTCTGCAAATGGAAATAAAATCAGTTCAGACATCAACATTA
>JAAZNT010000052.1 GCA_012798145.1 Thermoanaerobaculaceae bacterium
AATTTTATGTCAGATATCATATTCTAAAGCAAGGAGTTAAAGAAAAATTATTTACTTGTTGAGATACTGGCATAACTATTGCAATAAATCTTTACGTAAGGAGGCGCTGAAGTAGAGCGAATTGAGAAACTAAGAAAAGAGCGGAAGGAAACCAAAGAGGGTGAAACCTATTCCAAAGGGTGACGGTAGCCTCGCCTCTAACCCTATTCCTCCTTCCGCTCCTTTTTTTGAGGGGGCTCCCGCTTTACAACTTTTAAAAAATGTGATAATCTTTACTTTTGAAAAATGGATAGGAGTTTAGTGTAAATGAATGTAGCAGAAAAACAAGAAGTTATCAAACAGTATCAAAGACACGGAAAAGATTGTGGCTCGCCTGAAGTGCAGGTTGCCCTTTTGTCCCAAAGAATCAGCGATTTGACAGAGCATTTGAAAGTCCACAGAAAAGATTTTCACACAAGAAGAGGGCTTCTGATGCTTGTCGGACAAAGAAGAAGACTTTTAAATTATTTGAAAGACAGGGACATAAACCGTTACCGCGAACTAATTGATAAACTTGGTTTAAGAAAATAGTTCGTAGTGTCAACCATTACTATGAAAATGTAGATTTGAGGTAAATATGATAAACGAGAAAAGTGTAACTATAAATTTGGGAGGAAGGGATATCACCTTCTCAACCCAGAAAGTAGCAAAACAAGCGGATGGAGCATTTTGGGTAAGATACGGAGATTCAGTTGTTCTTGTCACCGCTTGTATGGATAGAAACGAAAAAGAGGAGGCAAATTTCCTCCCATTTACCGTTGATTACAGGGAATATACTTATGCCGGGGGCAAAATTCCCGGAGGCTTTTTTAAAAGAGAGGGAAAGCCCACAGACAGTGAAGTTCTCGTTGCAAGACTGATAGACAGGCCTTTAAGACCTATTTTTCCAGAGGGTTTTTCAAAAGAAACACAGGTCATCGCGATGGTTTTATCAACCGATTATGAAAACTCCCCCGACATTATGGCGATGAATGGTGCTTCTTTTGCACTTTACTGCTCTCCTATACCTTTTCCAAAACCAGTTGGCGCGGTTAGAATAGGTTACAAAGATGGAGAGTATTTAGTAAACCCTTCACAAAAACTTTTTGACGAACTTGATTTAAATATAGTTGTCGCCGGCACGAAAGAAGCGATTTGTATGGTTGAATCGGGTTCAAAAGAGGTTCTCGAGCCAGTTATAATTAAAGCGCTCGAAATTGCCCACGAAAACATCAAAAAAATCGTTGAAAAACAGGAAGAACTCTTCAAAGAAATGGGCGTAGTAAAAGAAGAATTTGCCCCAAAAACCTTTGACGAAAATCTTTACAAAGAAGTTGAAGAAAAATGCTCCGCCGCGTTCAGGAAAGCAATGGAAGTCAAAGGCAAGAAAGCAATGTATGCTGCCATTGACGCTGTTGTGAAAGAGACCGTTGAATCCTTTCCTGAAGAAGAGGAAGAAAAAAGAAAAGAAGCAAAAGCAATTGCAGAACAAATCCTCATAAAAATATTCAGAAAAATGGTCATAGAGGAAGGGAGAAGAGCGGACGGAAGATTATTTGAAGAGATAAGGGCTATTTGGGGCGAAGTTGGTGTTCTTCCCAGAACGCACGGCTCCGCAATTTTCGCAAGGGGCGAAACTATGGCTCTTGCAAACTGCACGCTTGGAACGACGCAGGACGCACAGCGTCTTTCGGGGCTTATGGAAGGACAGGAAAAGCATTTTATACTCCATTACAACTTTCCTCCCTTTAGCG
The DNA here is from genome assembly GCA_012798145.1 of Thermoanaerobaculaceae bacterium. Taxonomy (GTDB): domain Bacteria; phylum Acidobacteriota; class UBA4820; order UBA4820; family UBA4820; genus UBA4820. The sequence goes on from JAAZNT010000052.1 coordinate 1,773, forward strand.
TTGGAGAAGTTAAGTTCTTGAGAGGGCCGGGCAGAAGAGAAGTAGGGCATGGCGCTCTTGCTGAAAGAGCCCTTTCTCCGGTTGTTCCCGACGAGAAAGATTTTCCCTATACAATAAGAGTTGTTTCGGACATCCTTGAATCCAATGGCTCGTCCTCGCAGGCGACAATTTGCGGAGGGACACTTGCACTGATGGACGCCGGCGTTCCAATAAAGTCTCCCGTCGCCGGAATTGCGATGGGTTTGATAATGGAAGGCGACAAATATGCAATACTTACAGACATTGCCGGGCTTGAGGACCATTTTGGAGATATGGATTTCAAAGTTGCTGGAACAAAAGAAGGAATAACAGCCCTACAGATGGATATTAAGGTTTCAGGAATCTCTTCGGAGATTATGAAAGAAGCGCTTGAGCAGGCAAAAAAAGCGAGATTCTTCATCCTTGACGAAATGGCTAAAATCCTTGACAAACCGAGAAGCAGTTTAAGCCCGCTTGCCCCAAGAATTTACACTGTGATTATCCCAAAAGACAAAATTGGAGAATTGATTGGCCCCGGCGGAAAAAATGTGAGAGCGATTCAGGAGCAGACCGGCGTTGAGATACAAATAGAAGACGACGGAACGGTTATGGTTGCAAGTTCAGATGCGGAGGCGGCAGAAAAAGCGATAGAGATAATCCGCTCCCAGATGGAAGTTCCCGAAGTGGGGAAAACCTACAACGGAACGGTCAAAAGAATAGAGCCATACGGAGCTTTTGTTGAAATACTCCCCGGAACGGACGGGCTTCTCCATGTTTCGGAAATAGACTGGAAGCGCGTTGAGAATGTGGATGATTACCTGAAAATTGGCGACAAAGTTGATGTTCAGGTTCTTGAGTTTGAAAAGAACGGCAAAGTGCGCCTTTCAAGAAAAAATCTTCTTCCAAAACCGGAAGGTTACATTGAAAAACCCGAGAAAAAATTCGAAAGAAGAGAAAGACCAGAAGGCTCACACAGAAAATCTGACGGCTCAACCCGCCACAAACCGAGAAGATAAAAAATAAGGGTGAGGTTTCCGCTTAAAAACGCAGTCACTGCGAGATTATCTTCGAAGCTTTGACAAGCGAAGCAGTCTTCCTTTAATCCCCCTCGCCTTTCAGGAGAGGGCGGGGGTGAGGTTACCGCTTTCCCCCCCCTCGCCTCTCAGGAGAGGGCGGGGTGAGGTTTCCTTCTCAAAAAGCAGTCACTGCGAGATTTTCTTCGAAGCTTTGACAAACGAAGCAGTCTTCCTTATTCAAAATTGAAGATCACTTCGTTTGTCAACGCTTTGAGGCAACCCTCGTGATGACATCGCGGGCGTCATCCTGAACGCTCCTTCGAAGCAAATACCCCTGAAGGATCT
>JAAZNT010000053.1 GCA_012798145.1 Thermoanaerobaculaceae bacterium
CCGGCGGTGGGGGGTAATCTGCTGCGTCAGACTTCGGGGGTCAAATCCTCAATGAACATAAGTTCACCTCCGGTTTGCCCACCCTCGTCTTCCTTGCATCTCACCCCCCAGCGCCTATGTGCACTTATCTTCCATTTTCCCAAACCAATCTCTAATCGCTTGTTAAAGTTTTCTTAATGACAAATCTGGGAAAATAAAAAAATTTTGTAATACGCAAAAATTTATATTGTCAATAAACTCCTGTTTTGATAAAATCAAACCTGATTTGTTTAAAGGAGTAAAAAGTGAAGAAAAGTTTGGTTTTATTCTTGTTTCTATTCCTTGCTCTCAATGTAGCAGTTTTTTGTGAGCAGGTTTGGCTAAAATCTTACAGTGGAAGCGGCGATACAATTTTTAATTCTTTCTCAATAACTTCGGATGGAGGAATTGTTGCTGTGGGTTCTGCAGTGACATCAACCTCTCCAACTTTCCTTGAGGATGGGGAAGCCGACACAAACTTGCTAATAGCAAAGTTAAACACTAACGGCGAAATTGAATGGCAAAAATCTTACGGGGAAAGCGGAAGCGAATATGGCTACGCTGTAATAGAGTCAACTTCGGGAGGTTATGTCGCAGTAGGAGAGACAACTTCTTTTGAGGCATCTTCAACCGACGCTTTTATTGTAAGAGTTGATGAAGGTGGTAAAGTCCTCTGGGCAAAGCGCATAGGAGGAAGTTCAGAAGATTACGCCGTTGATGTGAAAGAAACCGACAAAGGAGATTATGTTGTTCTTGGAGTGACAAAAACGGGAGAGAAAGATAACACTACGGCAAATTACGATATTTTTCTTGTTGGAATTGATGAGTATGGAAGCGTTCTCTGGCAGAAGCAGTATGTTGGAGCGGGAGATGATGTCGCTTACAATATTCTTAAAACAAAGGAAGGAGATTTTGTGATAACTGGAGCGACCACTTCAAAAGGGTTGGGAGACTACGATGCTTTAGTGATGAAAACCGACGCCGGGGGAGTAGTCAAATGGCAGAAATTTTTTGGGACTTCAAATGATGACTACGGGTATTCCCTGACAGAGTCCAAAGACGGAGGGTATCTTCTTGTTGGGGAAACATTCCTCAAAGACAGGAAAAACAGAACTGGATTTTCAAATGCATACATTGTGCGCATAAACTCTTTTGGGGGTGACGAATGGCAAAAATCATACGGATTTGGGAAAAATAATTTTGCTTACAGCGCCAAACCCTTAGGAAATCATGGTTTTGTGATTGGAGGGGTTTCAAAGGAAACAACGGGAAGTTTTGCCGCTTGGACATTCAAAATAGATTGGTCGGGTAAAATTATCTGGAAAACAGGTTATGATTTTCAAGGAAATGAGGCGGTATACTGCGCCAAACCGCAAAAAGACGGCTCGCTTTCAATTCTTGGAGTTGTAAATTCCGGGACGAATGTCTATTCTTTCTTGGGAAAGGGTGACAAGGAAGGCAAATTTGGTTCTTGCTCTTATGTTGTTGATTGCCCAATAATAAAACAAGGCGGTTCTTTTGGTTCGGGAATTCTTTCTCTTTCAACAAATGAAGGGGCTCTAACTTGCAAAGGAGTTAAAGAGTTTGTGAAAGTGACTGAAAGCGACATATCCGAAGAAACTCTTTGCGAATAATAAGTTAAGAGCCCTCTTGCGAGGGCTCTTAGAGGTGGAGGAAGGTTGAAAAACAGGAGGTTATGCGAAGGGTTGGGTCGCTTGGTAAGAAGGTGAATCGTCTAAAAGAATTGTTTGTTGGGAATCAATATTTTCTTTTATAATTTGAGCCATTCTTGTGTGGAGACTATGTCCTCCTTTGTGGACATAAATATGGGCTTTCATCTGAAAGCCGCATAGAGAAAGGTCTCCCAAAAGGTCAAGCATTTTATGTCTCACAAATTCATTCGGGAATCTTAAATGGTCATTGAGAATTTTGCTTTCATCAAGTACTATGGCGTTGTCTTTTGAACCGCCGAGTGTCAATCCAATTTTCCTTAGATACTCAACTTCATAGAGAAAACCAAATGTCCTTGCCGGGGCTATTTGATCCTTAAAGACTTCCGTAGTTATTGGAAGAGTGAGGGTTTGTTCTGAAATCAAAGCGTGGTTGTAATAAACATAATATGTTATCCGCAATTCGTTTGCTGGAACAACCTTTATGAATTTATCTCCCTCTTTATGCTCCAAAGGAGTCAAAATTTTAAGATAAAATCTTGGCTTTTCTTGAACTTTTATCCCCGCTTCCTCAACAAGAAAGACGAAAGAGGCAGCAGAACCGTCCATAATTGGAACTTCAGGACTGTCAAGTTCAACGAAAACATTGTCTATTTGCAAGCCGTAGAAAGTAGCCAATAGGTGTTCAACAGTTTTTACAGATGTTTCTCCTCTTGAAAGACTTGTCGCAAAATCAACTTTTTGAACAAGAAGCGCCTTTGCGGGTATCTCAATACCACCTTTGTCAACTCTTCTGAAGATAATGCCTGTGTCGGGAGGGGCGGGAAGAAGCCTCATATTTACTTTTTTACCAGAATGAAGCCCTATTCCAACGCAGGAAATCTCTTTTTCAATAGTCTGCTGATAATACAAATCTGACCTCCAGAAATTTTTTTATGCAATAAATGTGCCAACAAGAAATAGCATTATTAAGCCAAAAAGTGAGTCATTTTGGTCAAAAATTAGAGGTTATTGAGTCATCCTCTTGACTCAAATAAAAACGATGTGAAATAAAATTTTTTGCCTCATTAACAAACAATGCCAAAATTTATTTAAGAATTTTCTTTCTAAAAAGCAGTTGTTGTGGAATATGTGGAAGACCTTTTACAGGGTTTATTCAGGGTCTTGACAAAAGAAAGAATTAGTTGTAAAAAATATTTAGGTTGGACAACAGCGGATTGCAAGGAAGATTTTTGTGGGAGGTTAAAATGGCTAAGAGAGGGTTAAGTTATTTTGGATTTGGTTCAAATCAAGTTTGTAACACACTGAAAACAAAAGAATTATCAATCTAA
>JAAZNT010000054.1 GCA_012798145.1 Thermoanaerobaculaceae bacterium
ACTCCTTACCCGCGCTCCCAAGTATCCGAAACGACCGGTGGAAGAGAAAATTTGATAAAAGAGGCGCTTTCCTATTTTGAAAACGAGGGGCACGATTTTTCCCAGTACGACAACGATGGAGATGGTGAAATTGATTATTTCATCGTTGTTTGGACAGGTCCCGACAACGGCTGGGCAAATTTCTGGTGGGGCTACCAGACCTATTTTTATGACTCTTCTTTCAGACTTGACGGCAAAAAACTTGGGAACTACTCTTGGCAGTGGGAGGCAAGACCTCAAAGCGGAACATTCTCTCCAAGAGTGGTAATCCACGAAACAGGACACGCCTTGGGTCTTCCCGATTATTACGATTACGACGATGATCTCGGACCAAAGGGCGGAGTCGGAGGGCTTGACCAGATGGACGGATACGGCGACCACAACTGTTTTTCTAAGATGCTTCTTGAATGGATTGAACCAAAAATAGTCAATTCAACAGAAGAGCTCTCTCTTCTTCCATCTGGCGAGAATCCCGACGCGGCGATTGTTATGCCCGAATACAGATACGGAGATCAATTCTCAGAATATTTTATGGTTCAATACAGAGACCGCTCGGGTAACGACGCTACCTATCCAAACGACGGGCTTTTGATATGGCACATTGACGCAAGAACAGACGCAGCCAATTACGATTTCCTCTACGACAATTCTTACACAGACCATAAACTTTTGCGTTGGATGGAAGCCGATGGGCTTGAAGAAATAGAACAAAACAAATGGGCTGATGGAGGAGACTACTACACACAGGGAAACTCTTTCAGTTTCTATACAACTCCTTCAAATGCAAGATATCGCGGAATAACCAGCGGATTTACAATTGACAATATTTCAGAACCCTCTGAAACAATGGCCTTCAATGTAACTGCGCCTCAAAATCTCCCGCAGATAACTTCCATTGAAAAACTTAAAAATCCATTTAGGCTTAAAATAAACGGCGACAATATTCAAAGCGGCGCTGTTGCATTGATAGGATATGACAACATTCCATGGACATCCGTTTCATATCAGGAAAGTTCAATAATTCTTGAAAAAGGCAACAAACTCAAGAAAAAGTTTGTAAAAGGGGTTCCCACAAAATTCATTATAATTAACCCCGACGGCTCTGCAGCAAGAGGAACCTATACAAGATAAAATAAAATCAGTGCAACACCACAATCCCCCCTCGCTTCTCAGGAGAGGGGCGAGACTGCTTCGCTTGTCAAAGCTTCAAAGATAATCTCGCAGTGACTGCGTTTTTGAGCGGTAACCTCACCCCAACCCTCTCCTGAGATGAGAGGGGGATTGAGGAAGACTGCTTCGCTTGTCAAAGCTTCAAAGATAATCTCGCAGCGACAGCGCTTTTTGCAGGAAGATTGAATAAAGTTGCTTGGCAAAGCCAAGCGCGTCCCGACGCCAATGGGCAAAATGCAAGGAAGATGAGGGGCTGCACCGGAGGCGACCTTTCGGTCGTTGAGGATGCCAAGCCCCGAAATCTGACGCCGCAGTTTGTCCGTTGCCGTCGGCGCATAATTGAGTGATGAGGAGGATTGGATAAGTTAAAGCAAATGGCTTCCGAAAAGACGAAGTCTTTGCGGATGACAAAAAAGAAGTCTTGAAAAGCGCTTGCGCTTTTAAGAGACTTTGATTTTTGTCAACATAAAAACGCAAAGCGTTTTTTGAGCCATTTGCGGAGTTGGGTTAAAGCGGAAACCTCACCCCGCCCTCTCCTGAGATGAGAGGGGGATTAAGGAAGACTGCTTCGCTTGAAAATGCTTCGAAGCATGGCTCGCAGTGACAGCTTTTTTAATTGGTCCAAACTTTTTCTTTTAATATTCGTATAGTTCTGTTTATGATTAAGGGCTTGCTTCTGAAACTATCCATTCTTTTTCCTTTTCTTATTTTTTCTTTGCTTTCCTTTGGCTCTTATTCTCTTAGCGCAGTCAAAATAGACAACTCTCCAAAAATAGACGGCGTTTTGAGTGAAGATTTTTGGAAAAATATAGAAGGATATTCAAATTTTACACAAAGTTATCCAAACCCCGGTTCTTCTCCTTCTTTCAAAACAGAGGTGAAAATCGCTTACGATGATAAAAATATTTACATTGGCATTTATTGTTTTGACGATGACCCCTCCCAAATTGACAAGAAAATCCAAAGGAGAGACAGAAACGAGCTTTCAGATTCTGTAACCGTTCAGCTTGATCCATTTAAAACAAACAGGGAAGCCTACGGCTTTGTTGTCAGGGCTTCTTCTTCCATAGCCGATTTTTTCGTTTACAACGAGTTTTCATCAAACTGGGAATGGAATGGAATATGGGAAGGAGCAGCGTCTGTAAATTCAAACGGCTGGTCTGCAGAGTTTGAAATCCCATTTTCAACCTTAAGAGTTTTTCATTCTGATGGCCTCCCGATGGGATTTCAGGTTTCAAGAACAATCAAACGGCTTAAAGAGACAGACCTCCTTGCCTACATTCCCCCTTTTGAAAGAAAGAATGTTTCAGGGTTTGCGCAGATTGAGGGTTTGGAGGGGGTCAAAAATGCAAAAAAGGCTGACATAATCCCCTTCATTGTTTTAAAGGATAGATTCCATACAAGAAGAAGTTTTTATGAAAGAGGAAGCAATTTTGACGCCGGAGTTGACTTTACCTATCCATTAAGCTCACGCTTCACTTTGACAGGCACTATAAATCCAGATTTTGGACAAGTGGAGCAGGACAGCGCTGTTTTGAACCTTTCAACATACGAAACTTTCTTTGCTGAGAACAGGCCTTTTTTTCTTGAAGGTTTCCAGATTCTAAATCCGGCAAAAACCTCCCCTTGGAGCGGAACAACTTTTCTTTACACGAGAAGAATAGGCTCTCCACCTTATGAGCCATATTCTTATGAAGGGCATAAAGTAGTAAGTGCGCCTGAAAACACAACCATTTTGGGGGCGCTGAAAGTCTCCGGAACAACAAGCAATAGACTCAATATAGCCGCGTTCGCCGCGGTAACTGAAACTGAAAAATGTGTCTACGCAGACGAAAAAGGAGCGCTTAACGAAGAAATTCTGAAAAGACAGACATTGTTCGGCGCGTTTAGATTAAACCAGAATTTTGGAACAAACTCTTCCATTGGTCTTCTTTCAACTTACAAAGATGAAGTGGGAGGAAGAAAGGCGATTCTAAACGCTTTGACAAGCGACTTTCATTTTCAGGAAAACAAGCACAACTTGTCGTTCAGCGTCGCCAACACTGATATAAATTATGATGGAGCAAAAACCTTAGGCACAGCTTTTGAAACGATGTTTATAGAAAAACTTTCCAAAGAATGGACTGCATCCATTTCTTACACTGCACACCCTAAGGATTTCAATCCAAACGATATGGGATATTTGAGACGAAACGATGAATATAAAGTAGTGACAACTATTGAAAGAGAAATAAGCGAGCCAACTGAACATTTTAATCAGGCTTCAATTGGATTTTACAACTGGTATGGAAAGAACGGAAAAGGGCTTATTCTCACAAGGGGAGGAGAGGTTGATTTGTGGGGAGAATTTTTAAACCACAATTCAATATGGGGAGGTGTTTCTGTTGAATTTCCCTATTATGACGACAGAGAACCGAGACTTGATGGCTTTGCAATTTACAGAGAAACAGAAACAACTATGTGGGCTGGATTTTCAACCGACAGCAGAAAGAGTTTTTCAATAAACCAGAGCGTTTCGGCTTCAAAGGATCAAAAAGGATACAGAATCCACAGCGAAACATATTACTTATTAAGGTTTTCAGACAGATGCCTTCTTACTCAAAATTTTGAAGCGACAAGAAATAATGGGGCATTTCTTTTTGCGGGATTCAGCGAGGATGAAAAATTTCCTCTTTTTGCTGAAGTTTCTTACGGCGAATTTGACTTGACGACAAGGTTTTCATTCACATTCAACCCAAAACTCACTTTTGACCTCTACTCTCAACTTTTTACCGCCGCTGGAAGCTATTCAAATTTCCAAAAACTTCTTTCAGCGACAAAATTTGAGCCGGCAAAGGCAACAATAAATCCAAATTTCCATTTTGCGACAAACAACCTGACGGCTGTTTTGAGGTGGGAGTTTAAGCCATTCTCAACTTTGTATGTTGTTTTCTCCCACGGACAAAGCGGCAGCATTGATTACGAAAACGGAGAAAGAAGAGCGGGAATGTCATACAGAAGGGAATTTACATTATTGACTTCTTCCCCAAGAGACGACCTTTTCCTTGTAAAATTTTCCTATCGGTTTTAAATAAGAGGTGTTTCTTTCAGAGGATCAACAAGGATCTTCTTCTTAAAAGGAATTTCAATTTCGTAAACTCTGTCATCCTTTGTTTCGACGGGATTTCCAAGAGGGTCAAAAAGATAGTTAAGCGCACCGAAAAACTTCTCATTCTTCGCTTCAAGGTGCGAAATGCAGCATCCTGCAACATAGACTGCATTTTCTATAGCCCTTGACATTAAAAGAGTTCTCCAGATTTCATTTCTTCTTAAAGGCCAGAATGCCGGGACAACAAGAAGGTCAATTTTTCTATTTATTCTTAACTTTCTTGCGCTTTCCGGAAATCTTAAATCGTTGCAGACTATTACTCCCAATTTGCAATATTTTGTTGCAACCGCTTTATACTCTTTTCCTCTTTCCCACATTTTATCTTCGCCGTTTGGCTTGAAAAGATGAACCTTATCGTATCTTGAATTTTCCTTTCCTTCAGAATAAACAAGCGCCCTGTTTCTATTTTCCTCGCTTATCGTCCCAAAAATGAAAACAGAACTTGAATATTTCTCCGAAATTTCTTGAAACTTTCTCCTTGCTTTTGCGGGTTGAATCTCACCTTTGTATCCTGTCAAAAAAAGTTCGGGGAAAACAACCAAAGAGCATTTCTTTTTGTGAGCTTCCTTCGCTTCCATTTCCATTCTCTTTAAATTTTCTTCAACTTCAGTTGATAAAAACCTTGAAAGAAATATTTTCAAGTCTCCTCCCCTTGCTCTTTTGAAACAAATTTTATCAAGAAAAGAACAGCCGCTACCGCAAGATACGCAAAGAAAAATTGATGATTGATTTTTATTTTCAAAACAGTGTCGGATACAGAAAAAGAATAGCTGTGCATCAACCCAACGAGTGAAATAAAAGCACCAATTATCGCAACAAGACCTGCTTTGAGAAACTTCCTTTCAATAATAAATACCGTGATGGAAGATAAAATCATAGCGCTGAAAATGAAGCCCTGCTCAAGATTAAAGACACCATCGACAAAAATGTCCGATGATTTGAAAAGTTCAATCAATTTCTCCGAAAAAGGGTTTTCTGAAGTTCCCAATCCGCCGACTCTCAACCCGCTTTTCAAAAGCATCGCCCCCCAAGCTGCTACAGAGGGAAGTATTCCTATGACGACAGCAGGCGCGTGCCTGCCTTCCGTCGCTGTGAAGGCTTGCGTTGAAATAACTATCCCTATCCATAAAACTATCGCCATCCCAGCATCAACTGGAACGATGTGGGCGATAAAAGAGAAAGTTCCCGTAAAACAGACAACAAGAAAAAAGAGGCAGTTCAAAACGCTGTATCCCGCTCTTGCGCCCAGCGCTTTCCATCCGGGATGCCCTATGTAAATCGTCGTCGGAAAGCAAGAACCAAAAAGAGCCGCCGCAAAAGTTCCAATCCCGTTCATCGCAAGGGAAGGTGCTGTCGGATAAGAATCCCCTGCCGCTTCCGCAGATTCAATGTTCTGCAAGGAACCTATCAGGTTGAAAAGCCCCATTGGAAGAATCACTGAAATATATGGCAGAAAAAATTCCGCCTTTAAAGAGTTAGCCAAAGGCATAATTTGAGGGATTGGCAAAAATATTCCAAATAGATTTTCAAAATCGCCTTTGGGGTTTATCCCCGTAAGATAAGAAAGAACTACGCCGAGAGAAACCGCTATCAATCCTCCGGGAAGCCCGAATTTGAATTTCACTTTGCCAAAATATGTCACAAGTATTATTGAAAAAGTGACGAGCCCTACAAGCGGATGGGCGAAAGTTCTCATAAAAA
>JAAZNT010000055.1 GCA_012798145.1 Thermoanaerobaculaceae bacterium
AACGGCTTAAAAAAGTGAGAGAAGGCAGAGACAATTCCGCTGTGGAAAAATGCCTAAAATCACTTAAAGAGGCGGCGCTTTCTTCTGAAAACATTATGCCGCCCACTCTTGAAGCGGTTAAGTGCTATACAACCATTGGAGAGATTGTAAAGACTCTTAAGGATGTTTTCGGAGTTTATAAGGCATCCTAATTTGTTTGGAAATCTATCAGAAGTTACGAGGCGGACGCTTTACCTTCACGCAAGAGCCCTGTTTTTTGAGGGGATATTAAACGGCGTCTGGCTTTTAAACGATGTTGTCGCAAGAAAGCACTTTGTTGCCAACCCTTTTCTTTTAACTCTTCTTGTGATGGCTCCGTCCGCCTCGCTTATTCTTTCGCTTCCCCTTGGTCCCTTGATGGCAAAAAGGGCTAAAAAGCTCTTCTTCTTGCTCGCTGGGGTGTTGCGGCTTTCTCTCCTTTTTATTCCTTTTTGCGAGGATGCTTTCTGGTTTGTTGTTCTCGCTGCTGTCGCCTCTGCCTCTTATCCTATATTTTTCACGGCTCAAAATGCAATTTTGAAGCAGAATTATCCAGAATCAAAAAGGGGTCGGCTTTTCGGAATAATTTACTCTTTTTCCGGCTTTGTCGCTATTTTGACTTCCCTATCGCTCGGACACACTTACGATTTCTTAAATAATTCAATCGTTTATGTCTATCCTGTCGCCGCGATTTGCGGATTTTTGTCTTGCTTTCTTCTTTCAAGAGTTGAAGAAAACAGCGAAAATAAAGACGACAACGACAACCTGCTTACAAACCCTTTTGAGATTCTAAAAAAAGAGAAAAAATTCCGACAGTTTGAAATTTCTTTTTTCTCTTATGGAACCGGTTTTATGATGATGCTTCCCCTTCTGCCTCTTTTTCTTGTTGACCATCTGAAAGTCAGTTACACTCAGGCGTCATTTTTGAACGGATTTTTTTATCAGGGAATGATAGTTCTTTTCTCTTGGATGATAGGGCGGCTCTCTGACACAATAAACCCTTTGAAACTTGCCAAATTGGGTTTTCTTTTCCTTGTTTTCTATCCCCTTTCGCTTTCAATTGCTAATTCAGTTTTTTACGCTTATTTTGTTTATGCTTGGTATGGGATTTGTATGGCGATAGTAAATGTAACTTGGTATCTCGCACCTTTGACCTTCTGCAGGAAACCTGAAGAGGCGTCATCTTTTATGGCTGTCCATGTCGCTTTGGCTGGAACAAGGGCTTTTATCGCATTTCCTCTTGGAACCACTCTTTACGCCTTGACAAATAACTTTTACATTCCCTTTATAGTTTCTTCAATTTTCTTTCTTGTCGGGTTTTTGATAATGCCCGAAAAGGCAAAAGGCGGATAGGATTTGAGACAAGTCGCCACTTCAAGCAATGCAAACTTTTTTCCTTTTTCCGATTGATATTCTTCATTTCCTTGACTTTTTTGCGGTTTAACTATATTATAAACACCTGCCTAAAGGGATTTTTAAAGGCGTCTTTAAAGGAAACTTTTAATGGCTTCAAACAGCAACAATAAAATTTTTGAGGGGGAAGGAAGATGAATGTTTTTGTTTTAAACACAGGAAGTTCTTCAGTTAAATTCCAGATTATCAACACAGACCTTGATTTATTTGAAAAAGATGCAGACGAAATGGTCGCAAAAGGTCTCATCGAAAGAATTGGTCAAAAAGATGCAATTTTCACATTCGAAGCGGTCGGAAGCGCTCCAGTCAAAGGAACTGAACCAATCCTTGACCACAGAGAGGCGATTTTGAAAATCAAGGATTGGGTTGAATCAAAGGATACAAAGATAAAAGGCGTAAGTGGATGGAAAGATATTAACGCTATAGGACACCGCCTTGTTCACGGAGCG
>JAAZNT010000056.1 GCA_012798145.1 Thermoanaerobaculaceae bacterium
AAGGTCGCCTCCGTTTCCACCCCCTCGTCTTCCTTGCATCTCACCCCCCAGCGCCTATGTGCACTTATCTTCCATTTTCCCTAAGCAATCTATAAGCGCTTGTTAAAGTGTCTTTAATGACAAATCTAGGATATAAGTCTTTCTATTAATAAAAGAAACCATTCTTTCAAAGAAAGAATGCCTTCTTTTATGAAAAGAATAATATCTAATTAAGAAAGAATATCTTCTTCGATGAAAAGAATGGCTTCTAATTAAGAAAGAATATCTTCTTCGATGAAAAGAATGACTTCTAATTAAGAAAGAATGTCTTCTTCGATGAAAAGAATGACTTCTAATTAAGAAAGAATGTCTTCTATTTAAAAAAGAACATATTCTATTAACAACAGGAGTAACTCCAAGATTATTATGATGATTTATTCATCTTAAAGAAAGGCGGATTGACAAACACCTTTTTGATATTGTAATTTATTTTTCTGGGTAATTTAAGAAAGGAGGTAGAAAAATGGCAGGAAGTGGAGTTCCAAATTTGATTGACAGGGCGATGAAGTTGAAAGAGGCTCTTGAGGAGATCGGGAAGCCGCTTCCCGGTGGGATCACAATTGAGAAACTTGACAAACTGATCAAGGAAGTTGAGGACAGGACGGCTAAAGCAGATTCGCTGAAAATTGAATTGAGAAGAGTTGTGAATGAAAAAAATCTCTCCTGCAAAAGTTTAAGAGAATTTATAGCGCAGGCAAAACTTGCCGTGAAAGTGGAGTTCGGCGCAGACTCTTCAGAATATGAGATGGCGGGAGGAACAAGAACAAGCGAAAGAAAAAAACCCGGCAGAAGAAAGAAGGAAAATTAAAAAAGGAATAGGTTTGAAAAGGAGGCGAGGATGAAAGGTGTGATATTCAACGCGCTCAAAGAAATGATGGAAGAAAAATTTGGCAAAGAAAAGTGGGAGAGTGTGCTTGCAAAAAGCGGAATTGAAAAAGAAACTTCAATTTTGGCGACAGACAACATTCTGGATGAAAGAATCGTCAGGATAATAAACTCGATCTGCGGGGAATTGAAAATTGATCTAAAGACGGCGGGAGAAGCTTTCGGTGAATACTGGATGTGCCACTATGCTCCCAAAATATACTCTGCATTTTTTGTCGGTGCCAATTCGGCGAAAGATTTCCTGTTGAAAATGGACAAAGTTCACTTGATGGTAACTCAAAATATAGAAGGCGCAAATCCCCCAAGGTTTGAATACGAGTGGCTTAACGACAAAACTCTTCTTATGACCTATAAGTCTAAAAGAAACCTGATGGAAATATTTGTCGGGCTCGTCAAGGGCGTAGGAAAATACTATAAAGAGAATCTTGATGTGACATCTGCCGGGCACAATAAAGTCAGAATAATTTTTAGTTGATTTGAAGCAATTTCTCTTTAAGGCTCTTCACTTTTTGAGGGCGGATTCTATTTTCTGAAGCAGAAGGGATCTGTTTTTGAGGGCGATGAAGCGGGAGATTTTCGGCTTTCCCTTTGAATTTAAATAATGGATTTCAAGGATATCAACAAGTGGTCTTTTCCTGAAATAAACGGCGTTTATCTCTTCGGTTGAGAGGCTCCATACTCTTTTGATTAGGCCGAAGAATCTGGAATAGACAAAGCAGATTTTATCTTCAAGAAGGAGAAGATAGCCTATTTTTCCTTTTGCTGAAGGAACTCCCTTTGGCTTGCATTTTAAAGAGACTATTATTTTGGGGTGCTCAAGCAAAGCAAGATATTCTCCTTTTGGGATCTCATTTTCTTCTCTCTTTTTGACAAGTGAAGCAAAACGGAAGAACAGCGCGGAGATTGTGAAAAAGAGCCATCTGAAAAGCAGAGGAAGAAAGATCAAAATCAAGATGAAAAGAACAAGAGCAACAGTTGCTGTCAGGTAAGGGTATTTCAGGGCAAGAAAAGAAAAACCTCCGACAAGCAGGTCCTCTGTTACGCTTATTCCGATATTTTTTACATTTTCCGCGGGGCTTAAGACATTTAGAGAAAATCTTGTTCCTGCTTTGGCTGTATGGGAGATGAATGAGACGCTTCCCGCAGAGAGAGCGGCTATTATTCCTATCATAGGATTATACTCATATAAAGCGGCAAGAGTGAGAAATGATATTCCCAAGGGTCTTATTATTGTGTGGATTGTATCCCAGACGGTGTCAACGATCTGAATTTTGTCTGCAAAAAACTCCAAAAGATAAAATATCGCGGTTATTACAAGAATGGGAGTTGAGGCGAAGACTTCAAGTCCGGCGGGAACTTTCTGTATCCAGCCCATTTTAATTGAAAATCCTGTCACAAGAATTGTGGCGTATAGATTCACTCCCGAAGCGAGTGCAAGGGGAAATAGTGTTGCAAGCAATCTAACGGGTTCCAATTCTTCTCTCCAAAGCGAATAATAACATTTAACCCAAATTTGTCAATAGAATAGATTTTCCAACGGCTTTCATTAGACAAAATGGAAGATAACCAACCAAACAATCGGCAGGCAGTTTGCCTTCGGCAACCTGAAACATAATCAAAAATCTTCTTGCGAAATTTTATTTTCCCAATCAATCTCTAATCTTTTGCTAAAGTTTTCTAAATGACAAATTTGGGATAAAAACAACCCTCGCCTTTCAGGAGAGGGCAGGGGTGAGGTTTCCTCAAAACAACGCAGTCACTGCGAGATTATCTTCGAAGATTTGACAAGCGAAGCAGTCTTCCTC
>JAAZNT010000057.1 GCA_012798145.1 Thermoanaerobaculaceae bacterium
AAATAGCCTTTTACGAAGGAGAGACAGAAAAGTGGGTGGAAGAAATCCGCCACAGCGCAGAAGAATTAAAGCCCTTTGCTGGCAGACCTCTTGTGGAACAGGGAAGTTTCAGAAAAGAAATCATTGTCAAAATTTTGAAAGAAAAAGGAATCAAGATTGAAGACCTTGACGGAATTGCAGCAAGAGGAGGGTTGCTTGACCCCATTTCAAGCGGAACTTATGAAATAAACGACAAAATGATAGAGCATTTGAAATCCGCTAAAAACGGGGAGCACGCTTCCAATCTCGGTGCAATAATAGCAAAAGAAATGACCGAAGGGACAAAAGTCAAGTGCTACATAGTTGACCCTGTTGTCGTCGATGAACTTCCGGAAAGAGTTAAAATAACCGGAATAAAAGAGATGAGAAGAAAATCCATAAGCCACGCACTTAACCAAATAGCGAGCGCAAGAAGATACGCTGAAGAAAATGAAACTTTCTATGAAAAAATAAATGTCATTGTTTGCCATATGGGAGGAGGCATCTCAATAGGTGCGCACAAAAAAGGGAGATATATAGATGTCAACAACGCTCTTGACGGGGAGGGTCCTTTCAGTCCGGAAAGGTCGGGTTCCCTTCCTGTGGGAGACCTTATCAACCTTTGTTTTTCTGGAAAATACACAAAGCAGGAACTCAAAGTCCTTAACAAAGGGCGAGGAGGAATGATAAGTCTTTTGGGAACTTCGGACTTGAGAGAAATCGAAAAAAGAATTGCAGAAGGAGACAAGGAAGCCGAGAATGCTTTTGAGGCAATGGCTTACCAAATTTCAAAAGAAATAACCTCAAGAATTCCAGCCTTTGACGGGGAAAGCATTGATCAAATAATTTTGACCGGCGGAATGGCAAGGTCAAAACTTCTTACAGAAAAAATTTCAAAATATGTTTCTTCCTTAAAATGTGGCGTTACAATCTATGCGGGAGAAAATGAAATGTTCGCTTTGACAAAAGGCGTTTTAAGAGTGTTGAGCGGTAGAGCAATGGCTAAATCTTATTGATGGAGGAGAGAATGAAACCAATCACAAATCTTGACGAACTAATTGAAAATCTGAAAGGCAATCAACCAAGAAAAGTTGTTGTTGCGGCTGGACACGATGAAAATACAATAGAGGCGTGTCACAAAGCTGCTGTAGAAAAAATTGCCCTTGTTGCGTTAGTCGGGGACAAGAAAAAGATTGACAAACTCTGCGTTGAAAAAAAACTTGATATGGATGTTTTCGAAATCATAGATGAAAAAGATGAAGTCAAAGCGGGCACAATGGCGAGAAATATGGTGAGAAACAAAGAAGGCGACTGCCTTATGAAAGGGCTTATAGCGACTGACAAATATATGAAACTTATTCTTGATAAAGAGGAAGGGCTTCTTACAAAAGGAAATGTTTTGAGCCATATCACGGTTATAGATTCCCCTTATTATCAAAAAACTCATAAAAAGCTGCTTTTTGTTGGAGATGTTGCAGTCATTCCGCTTCCGGATCTTCAGGCAAAAATAAAAATCCTTGAATATTTGATTGATGCCGCGCATAAGTTTGGTATAGAAAAGCCAAAAGCAGCTATACTTACAGCAAATGAAAAAGTTTCAGACAAAATGCCTTCAACAATAGATGCAGCCATAATAACAAAAATGGCGGACAGGGGACAAATAAAAGGCGCTATTGTGGACGGTCCTCTTGCTCTCGATGTTGCAATATCAAAAGAGGCGTGCGACATCAAAGGGCTTAAAAGTGCGGTTGACGGAGACGCAGACATTCTTGTTTTCCCGAGCATTGAGGCGGGCAACATTTTTTACAAAGGTGTGACTCACCTTGGAGGCTCAAGGTTAGCAGCAGTTGTAGCGGGAACTACTGCGCCCTGTATTTTGACATCACGAGCCGATGATGAAGAATCTAAGTTTTTCTCTATTGCTCTCGGGTTGAGACTTTGTAATAAAGACTAAAGTTTTTTTGCGAAAACAACGGTTCTGTCATCAGTGTAGTCGCTGTCTTTAGACCAAACAGCCACATCGTCGAGAAGTCTGTCAACCATCTGCCCGGCGTTGAATTCGTCATAATGTTTTTTAACAAATTCTTTAACCCTATCATCCCCATAATCTTCACCAGAAAGATTTTTCGCTTCAGTGATTCCGTCGCTGAAAGCTATTATTGAATCTCCCGGCTCAAGATAGAGAAATCCCCTCCCGTAGGTAGCGTTGGAAGTTGGTCCCAAGACCATCCCGCCTTCCGTGAGAGGAACAAATCTCTCTTTTCTTTTTCTATAATGAAAGGGATAAACATGCCCAGCGTTGATGTAAACCGCCTGTCCATTTGGCTCAATTTCCATATAAAAAAGTGAAACATACCTTGAAGTAAGCCTTGACCTATGGATAATCGAATTTAACTTCTCAAATACTTTCACTATTTTTTGATCTTCGTGAATTCCCATTCTCAAGCCAACCAAAGCGTCTCTCGCCTGCAGCGCTGCAGGAAGACCGTGTCCCGTCGCATCTCCAACAGCAATCCCAAGAATTTTTGGGGTTACAAAAATAAAATCATAAACATCTCCGCCGACTATTTGCGCCGGGATTGACCTTCCAGAAATGTCGTATCCTTCAAAAACGGGATCTTTTTCGGGAAGAAGCGAAAGCTGAATTTCTTGGCTTTGAAGGACAATATTCTCAAGACTCTCTTTCGCCAATTTGAGATTGACAGCGTGCCTTATACTTGAAAGAGCAAAAAGAATTTCATCTCTCTGTCCTTCAAGCCCTTTCTTGACTGAAAACGCAATTATGTAAGCGTTTCCCTGTCCAACAGTTATGGCGGCAAATCTATCAACACCAAGTTTCTCCTCAAGATGCACATCAACATCTTTTGAGTCTCTGTCCATATATATACAGCCCGCTCTTCTTACCGCGGTTATAGGACCATAATCAAGAGGAAGCTCAATTCCTAATGGGGCTGGAACATCTTCGCCATATTTTGATTCAAGGCGATAAACTTTTTCATCAAGAACATATAACCTTGCTCCAGTAAAGCCGAAATCGTCTCTAAAATCTGTTATGAGATTGTTTATTATCAAGCCAAGAGTATCTTTCAACAGTGGCTGTTGCTCAATTTGGCTTAAATGTTTTTCAACTTTTTTGAATAATTCTCTGTACTGTTTTCCTTCAAGCATTTTTTACCCTTTGGCTCATCATTTAGATTCTTTTATCTGCTTTCTATTCCCTGATAAAAAAACAAAAAAAGAATATAACCTTCTTCTTAAATAACTCCCCTTCTGTCGCTGTTTCAAATCCTCTCCGAAGGGTTTTTGGTCGGGACGACTGGATTTGAACCAACTCCGTCCCGGCATCGCCGCTCCCGCAAGGGCAACCTCTCGGTTTCCCTTACGAAAATCCCTTCCCAGCGTTGAAGGAGCACTTACCACGAGGGGAATCCTTCCCCTCGTTAACTCCCCTTCGGTCGCTGTTTCAAATCCTCTCCGAAGGGTTTTTGGTCGGGACGACTGGATTTGAACCAGCGACCCCTTGCACCCCAAGCAAGTGCGCTACCAGGCTGCGCCACGTCCCGACTTTTTAAGGAGCGTTTGCTCCTCAAGCAAGGTTTTTTAGCATATTTTGATGGTTTTTGTCAATGAGGCGGTTTCCTGTCTAACAAATCTCTTAATAGTTTCAATCTATCAACAAGAGATTTTGGAGCGGAAATTTTTTTCGTTTTCACCGCCGCTTCTTCTGAAGAAACCTCTTTTCCGCTTTGATTTGAAATATATTCTCTCGCGCCTTTAATTGTGAATTTTTTATTGTAAAGAAGATCTTTTATTAAAAGAATTGTCTGAATATCCTTTTCACTAAAAATTCTATGCCCAGTCGATGTTTTTCTCGGAGCAAGCTGGGGAAATTCTCTCTCCCAAAACCTTATGACATGGTGCGGAAGCTCTGTAATTTCGCACACCTCACCTATTTTATAATATAGCTTTCTAACTCTTTTTGATTCCTGCTGCTGAATTGATGTTGCCTTTTTCTCGCTTTTCATTTGCCGCTTCTCACCCTTGTTTTAGAAGGGATAAAAACAACATTATTTCTTTCCGGGATGACAATTACTTTTTGTTCTTTGATTATTCTTCCAAGTTTTGGCTTTCTTTTGACCACTTTGAATGTTCCAAATCCCGAAATAACTATATGTCCCTCTTTTTTCAAAGAAGTAGAAATAATATCAAAAAGTTTTTCAACAAGGTTTGTTGCTTGTTTTTTTGTCAGCCCACCGTGAATCTGGTAAATCCTTTTGGCTAAATCACCCTTTGTTATTAAATCCTCTCTTCGCCTAAATCAAAAAAGCGAAGTCTCTCTCCGTAATCAGGAATCGCTTTTGACAAGCGATTTTAAAACATCTTCCGCTCTTTGTGTCAAAGCAAAATCCCTGTATCTTACTACTCCGTCCTGATCAATAATTAAATTTGTCGGAATCCCCTGAACATAGTATTTTTCTGAAACTTCGTTGTCTTTGTCCCATAAAATCTGGTAAGGGAGTTCATTCTTTATTTGAAATCTTGCCACGTCGTCTTCTGTCTGTCTCCATCCGACCGCAATTGCAAGAAATTCAACTCCCTTTGGAGCATATTTCAAATAAAGCTCCTTTATTTGCGGAATTTCTTTTCTGCACGGTCCGCACCAAGTCGCCCAGAAAATAATAACAACCGGCTTGCCGCGCAGTTTGCTTAGAACTACGGAATCGTTAGCGCCAAGTTTTTTTAGCCTGAAATCTGGGGCAAGGTTTCCACTAAAAGGTCCCTCCTCAAGCGGATAGAGATTGAAGAAGAAAACTAAAGTTAAAACCAGCCCTAATACCGCAACCTTAAAAGTTTTAGTAAATTTAGACACTTTTCTATACTCCCTTTCAAAGAATAAAATCATAATTCAAAAGTCAACAAAAATCAATAGGGGTATCAAACAAACAAAACCGTAAAATATTTCTTTCTGCTTTAACAAAAAAATTAAACCTTTTTTGAAGATTTCCCGTATAATTATGCTTTGATGAATGGAGGTCTTTAAGTGTATAGAAAAATATTTGTTGTTTTGGCAATCCTAATTCTTCTTATTTCCTGTTCCAAAAGAAAGCAAAACCAAGGAAGCGGAACTTGGGTGGAAGTAAAGCAGGCAGACCTTCCATCTGAAGTAAGCGCAACGGGAACGGTTGTTCCAAGAGTCGGCGCTCAAGTCAAAGTCGGTCCAAGGGTTTCAGGAAAACTTGAACACCTGTATGTGAAAGTTGGAGATAAAGTTGAAAAAGGTCAGGTGCTTGCAGTTGTGGAGCAAAAAGACCTTCAAGCAAATGTTTCAAGGATGGAATCACAAGTAAAAGACGCAGAAGCGGCGCTTGCCTATCA
>JAAZNT010000058.1 GCA_012798145.1 Thermoanaerobaculaceae bacterium
CAAGGTTATAAACCATAACAGGATGGTTTGGGTTTAATTCAACTGCTTTTTTAAATGCTTTGTTTGCTTCTTTAATATCTTTCAATTCATAAAGGGCACTTCCAAGATTGTTGTATGCGCTTGCTTTAAGCGGATCCGCTTCTATTGCTTTTTGATAAAGCTCCACTGCCTTTAAATATTCTTTTTTCATTTTTAATTGCAATCCTGCATTTATATAACCTTGCGCAGGATTGGGAGATTCGTAAATCATATTTGCAAATAGATTGTCACTGTTCATCCATACTTTGCACTGATAATGAGTTTTTACTCCCCAAAAAACAAAAATTATAAAAAAGATTACAAAAATATGAACTGTTTTTATAATTTTAGTTTTTGAGAGAATAGTAAAAAGAGCAAAAACAAAAATCCAAAGCAACCCAATCATTGGTATGTACATATATCTATCGGCAGAACCCTGCTCTCCGACTTGAATAATTCCTATGACAGGCAGAAGATTGCTTAAAAACCAAAAATATCCTATTAAGTAAAGGGGCTCCTTTTTCAACAATTTTACAAAAAAGTAGCCCGCTGCCAAAAGCAGCAATATGTTTATTAACAATAAAACTATTGAATAATTGTTCCTTAAATGAGGATAAAATGCAGTAAGCTTGAGAGGAAAAACAAACTGATAAATATATCTTCCATAGGCAAGTATTGCTCCAGCAATTCTTTGGTCAAGAGGGTAAGAGTCAAATGTTGATAGAGCGCTCACCTCCTTTTGGGCTACTATTGTTAAATAAGAAAAAACAGGAACAGGAAGCAAGAAAAAAATTTTTTCTTTCAATAATTTCCAGAAATTTTCCTTGATGTAACTAAAAGATACTTCTATGCTTTTTAAAGGCCATATATCGATTAAATATAATGCTACAGGAAATGTTACAACAATTGATTTTGACATCAAGCCAAATAAGTAAGCCGTAAAAACCATTGCTAAATTTTTGTAAGAAGGAGTTCTTACATATTTTACATAAAGGTTCATTCCCAAAAGAAAGAAAAAGGCAGCAAGGAGATTTTTTCTCTCAGAAATCCATCCAACTGATTCAACATTTAAAGGATGAACAGCAAAAAGTGCAGAAATAATGAAAGATTTGACCTCATCAATCCCTCCTTTCCAAAGAAAATTAAAGAGGAGGATTGTGTTAAAAATATGAATTAATATATTTGTAAAATGGTGACCTTTTGGATTAACTCCATAGATTGAAACATCAATCATATGTGATATCCAAGTAATTGGGTAATAAAAGCCAAAGTATGTTGTAGAAAAAGCCCATTTTACATTATCTAATGTTAGCCCTTTTGTAACCTTTGCATTTTGGGTAACATATATATCATCATCCCAGTTGACAAAATCCGCATTTAAAAGCGAAAAATAAGGTGCAAATGATATTATTGCTAATAAAAGATAAAAAAATATAGATGTTTTCACTGAATTTTTGTTTTTCTTTTTTCCCTTCATTTCCGTCCAAGCAAACTATGTTTGCACATAAAATGAAAAAAGTTGTTGGCGGAGAGAGAGGGATTCGAACCCCCGTTGCGGTTACCCGCAAACCTGATTTCGAGTCAGGCGCCTTCGACCACTCGGCCATCTCTCCGGCCGTTTGCTATTATAGAATAATTACAAAAAAAATATAAGCCCGCTTGGGAAGAGCGGGCTTCGAAAAAAGGAGGGTGTGAGGGGTTGGGGTAACCGCTTTAAGCGGTCAATTTACTATATGCAATAAATATGCCAACTTTGTGGTGTTGATTTTTCTATGTTTCTGACACAACTGGTGTGTCATATTAGACACAAAAGGATCAATATGGCACACTCAAAAATCCTCATAAGCAATAAATCCACCGCCTATGACTTTTTGGTCCAAATAAGCCACCGCCGCCTGCCCCGGAGCAGCAACCTCGCTTTCATCTTTCCATTCTATAAAAAAATCCTCCCCTTCCTCTACAAATCGCGCTTTGAGAGGTTTCATTCTGTATCTTACTTGAAGGTCAAAAGCGGTTACTGGCTCTCTGCTTCTCCATATCCAATTTTCAACTTTGAATCTTTTTCTTTTAGCCATCTCTTTTGTCCCAACAATTAGGGCGTTGTTTTTCTTGTCAATTTTAATGACATAAAGAGGTTCGGAGAATGGAATTGAAATCCCTTTTCTTTGCCCAACTGTATAATTTGATAGCCCTTTATGTTGTCCAATTTTTTTCCCTTTGAATAAAACATCTCCTTTTCTATCTTCTATCCCACAAGAATTAAGTATTATTTTTAGATTGTCGCCTTTTCCAAAGCAGAGGTCTTGGCTTTCCCTTTTTTCAAAAGTTGGAAGTCCGACATCTTTTGCAATTTTTCTAACTTCGTTTTTGGTCAACTCTCCGAGCGGAAATATTGTTCTTCTAAAATTTTTATCTTCAACAGCAAATAGGAAATAGGACTGGTCTTTGTTTTTGTCAACTCCTCTAAGCAGTTCAATTCCTTCTCTTGTTGAAACAACTCTTGCGTAATGCCCTGTCGCAACATATTGGAATCCGTTTTCTTGCGCCCATTCAAGCAAAGAACCAAATTTTAAAAATTTATTGCATAATATGCACGGATTTGGAGTCTTCCCCTGCGCTATTTCTTCCAAATATTTATTTTGAACAGTTTTAAGAAAAAGTTCTCTTCTATCTAAAATGTAATGTTCAATTTTAAGTTTAGACGCAACCTCTTTTGCCAAGAAAACATCTTCAAGAGAACAACACGATTTGCTTTTCTCTTTCCCGCACTCGCCACATAACAAGAGAGTAGCGCCTGCTACTTCATATCCATTTTCTTTTAACAAAAAAGCAGCGACAGAGGAATCAACTCCTCCAGACAAAGCCGCCACAACTTTTTTTTTCATTACGAAAATTCGTCTTTTGTTGTCAAGAACATTAGAATGGTGGAACCGATTCTAAATTCTGTTCTATTTTCAAGCGGTGCTGCCTGAATGTGCTGTTCATTTATATATGTCCCATTAGTGCTTTTTAAATCCCGCAATGTGTAACTTGTATCTCTTATTTCTATTCTTGCGTGACGGCGTGATATTTCCGGATCGTTAAGAACAATATCACATCCTGCCCTTCCGATAACAGTTAGCGGTTCTCTAATTTGAAAAACTGCGCCAGCATCATTCCCGCTTAAAACAGCGACTGATATCCTCAAATTGTTGGGCATTGCCAGAAGTTCAGCATCAGGTATGTCTTCTCCTTTTTGAGCATTTAAATTGTCAGGCATTTTGAATTTTTGAGTTGGAGGACTTGCAAACTTTTTCTCTTCCCCCTTTTTTGCTTTGATAATCTCCCCACAGGAAGGGCATTTTAAAGAAACCTCATCTTTTTCCTTAAAATATTTTTCCTCGTCTATTTTATATTTTTTTGAGCATTTCGGGCATTCTACTATCACTTTCGTCCTCCATCCATATTATTTCTTATCATTATTTTTGTTTAAGGTCAAGAGGATTTATTTGTAGAGACTTATTAATTTAAGCTACAATCACGAAGAAGCACTAAATGCTTCCCCTCGTTATCTCCCCGCGGGTCGCGGGTTCTCGTTTTTTTCTGGGAGGTTGGCGGGGCCGACGGGGCTCGAACCCGCGACCTCCGGCGTGACAGGCCGGCGCTCTAACCAAACTGAGCTACGACCCCGCAGCGTGTATTTTCTCAAAGGTAATTCAATATGTCAAGTGGCTGTAGAATATCTATACATATTGGAATTTTTTTATGTGGGAAAGTTCAGTTAATTTGGAAAACTCCTAAGTTAGTTCCCAAATTTCTACAAACGCTACTATTGCTAAACAATATCTTTTTTATCCTTTATTAAACCCAGATTTGTCATTAAAAAAACTTTAACAAGCGATTAGAGATTGCTTAGGGAA
>JAAZNT010000059.1 GCA_012798145.1 Thermoanaerobaculaceae bacterium
AATATATATATTCCCGTATCCATCTACTGCGGGAAAATGATATCCACAGATGTCATTCGGAATGGTAAAGAGTTGTTGATTATCAGGGATGGTGTAAATAATTGGTGGGCCGCAGTCCCACTCGTCATATCCATATTCATCATTTGTAGCGTAAATTGTTCCTCTGCAATCAATAGCGAAATTCCAATATCCGTCGCAATAATAGAGAGAAGAAATAGGAGGAGCGACAATTTGAGGGGCAGAACCATTTGATATTATTAGGAAACTATAATTCTGTCCCTGCCACATTTCAGCAGCAATGCCACCGTTTCCGCCGACAGCAAAATTGTCTAAATCTCCGCTAATACCACCGGGGATTAAACTATTTGAATTGTTAGGATTTAGTATTATTTGCTCCCCTCTTGAAAATTTCCATACACAGCAAAGGTCATCACTTGTGTCATAAAGTTGACCTATATAGTTTCCCAAAACATATAAATTACCGTCATTGTCATAGTAAAGATCATATGGACGCCAAGCGTAAATTGAATTTGGAAAAGAAGAGACTGGGAAACCCGACGCATTGATAGTTATATAATTTGCGGACATTAAAAGCAAAGCGGGCGATTTGGTAATTGGATCTACCGCTTCATCCCAAATGTAAGATTGACTAGGCCAAAAATTGCCAAGAAACTGCCAATCCCAAGTTCCGTCGCTTTTCAAATGGACAAAAGTTTCTATTGTGTAACCAACAGTTCCACCGTTGACTCTAAGAAAAACATCGTCGTTTGAGCCGGCAGTCATTATCCCAACAACGGAAAAATTGCGGTTATAATTACCGTATCCAAAGTAATTGTTAAAAAAATCAATGATGGGCCTTAAATCATATTCTCCCCACATGACGAGTATTTTTATCTCATTGCTTTCAAGTTCGTAAAGAGTTCCTTCAAGAAATGTTGATGTTTTGACTTTAACTGCTCCGCTTTTTGCTCCTTGAGGAACAACAACTGAAATCTTAGAATCGCTTTCGGGTTGAACAAGAATTGGCGGGAGACCTTCGAACAGAACAAAAGTTTGCGAATCGCCCTGAGGCTTGAAGTTTAATCCTTTTATTACAAGAAGGTCGTCGACCGCAAGCCTGTCTTTTGACACTTCAGTTATTACTGGAGAATTGGGGGGGGGGGTTTGAGAGAAACAAAATTCAGAAAAAACAAGAAAAATTGGTAAAAATAAAAAAACCATATTCTTTCTCATCGGCGCCTCCATCATCAAGAAGAATATATTTTAAAAAAAATAACATTTGATTGTCAATAACCATTTAAAACCTTTATTATCGCAATAAAGAAAAAAGTTTGTATAAATGGACAGATTAATTTCAGTGCCGGGCTAAGGGTATTGCTTTATTTTTTCTTTGCAAGGGCGACCCTGTTTCTTCCGCCTTTTTTTGCCTGATACAAAAGTGCTTCGTCGGCGCTTTGAAGAAGCTGTTTTTCTGATGAAGAACTTTCTGGATATGAGGATATGCCTGCAGAAATTGTTACAGGAATGTCAACTTTGTTAACGCTGACAGGCTTTGAAGCGACCTCTTTCCTTATTCTCTCTCCTATGTCAAAAGCATCCTGCAGTTTGCAAGAGGGGAGTATCACAACAAATTCTTCTCCGCCGTAGCGGGAGACAATATCCATTTCTCTTACATTTGTTTTTATTCTTAAGGCAACCTCTTTTAAGACGGCGTCGCCTGTTGGATGTCCGTGTGTGTCGTTTATGTTTTTAAAATGGTCAATATCAATCATCATAAGACAAACAGGTTCGTTGGTTCTTTGGCTTCTGAGAAACTCCTGACGGAATCTTTCAATGAAATATCTTTTGTTGTAAAGGGTTGTAAGTGCGTCTTTGACAGCGAGTTCCTGAAGAGAAATGTTCAAAAGGGAAAGTTCAAGAAGCGCTGAGGATTCTTTAAGAAATAGTTGAGCCGCCGCTTTATCCTCTTCTGAAAAAGGCTCTTTGTTGCTTCCTATCATTCCTGCTATGCCGAGAGTGTGTTCCCCGCTTTTAAGTTTTTGAAGCAAAACTATTTTGTCTTCGCTGAATTTTTCTTTGCTGAAAAGTATAGACATTTTTGTGTCTTTGACGACTTCTCTTGAAAGAAAAACAAAATCTTCGTTGTGGGTGAAAAGCCAATAAACCCAAGTGTTTGGCTCAATAGTTTCGAGATCTGGCGGTGGAAATCCGTGTGTGACAAGAGAACCGTAGTTGTAAAGTGAACTCTGAATAACAATAAACGCCTGTTTTAGAGGAAGGATGTCAGCGACAGTTCTTACTATTGCCCCCGCCATGTCTGTCGGGTCTTTCTCTTTCAGCATCTCTCTTATACCGAATTCGGTCTTTTCCCATCTTATTCTCAAATATTCAAGTTTTCTCTGTCTTGCGGCAAAGATTTCCATTTCATCAAGAAATCTTGCCCCCCTCTTAATTGAAAGAGCGTCCTTTTCTGAAAAAGGAGCGGAAGAATTTCTGTGCGCCGCTATTATTCCTAAAACTTCTCCTCTTCTTAAAATGGGATAATAAAGTATTGAAGAAGGCTCTGAAATATTTTTGAGGTGTCTTAGCGCCTGAGGCTGGACAACTTCCGCTATAACCTCTTTTTCCTCAGAAACTACTATTCCGTAGAGCCCTTCTGTGAGAGG
>JAAZNT010000060.1 GCA_012798145.1 Thermoanaerobaculaceae bacterium
CAGGAAAATTATTTAAAAAGAGATATTCCACCTGAATATTTGAAATCTCTCTTCTTTTCTTTCGTCCAATCCAAACTTGAATACCATTTTAGGTTTAAGAAATGTTTTGAGGTGAAACAATGCGTGGAGGAAATTTTTTGCGATTTTTTAAACGGTTTAAAACAGCGGTAATACTATTTTTGCTTATTTTTCCTTTGGGCATATTCTGCGCAGAGAATCTGACCCTTTCAAAGGCTCTTGAATACGCTGAAAAGAACTGCTATCCTGCGCAAATAGGAAAACTTGAAATTGAAAACGCAAGAGAGAATATTTCAGAATCTCTCTCTCTCTATTATCCAAAGATTGTCTTTTCTCTTGGCCATATTCACCTTGATAACGACCCCGCTTTCAAGTTTGGTCCAATGATTTTTCCTGCAGGCGAACAACTTTTCTGGAAATGGGATTTCACCTTAAATTACACAATTTGGGATTTTGGCAGAAGAAGCAGAATAGTTGAGAGTTACAAAAAAGGTGAAAGCGCCGTCTCTATGAAAGTTGCCAGCGATGTTAAGATAAAGCAGGTTGAAGTAACGGCGTTGTATATGCAGGCGCTCACTTTAAGAGATCAAATCGATGTTGTCAATCAGCGAAAAAAATCTATGGAAGAGCATCTAAAAACGGCTCAGAATCTTTACGAGCAGGGAGTTGTCACAAGAAACGATGTTTTGAGAACAGAAGTCGCTTTAAGAACTCTTGAAGACCAGATGAGAACTCTTGAAAGCGCCCAAAAAAATGTTCTTGACAGTCTCAAAAAGGCGATTGGTTTTTCGATTGAAGAAGAATTGTCGCTTTCAGACCCGACAAAGAGAACGACCGAAGATGACAATCGATTCCTATACAAAATTCCTTCTTCAGAAGAGGCGCTGAAGGAAAAGATTCTTGCTCAAAACGAAGGATTGAAAGCCCTGCAAATGAAAATTGACTCCCTCAACGAAGTTTACAATTTCACCAAAAAAGACTACTACCCTTACTTTGTCGGCGCTTTGGGCCACAGTTACGAACAGAATAGATATATGGCTTATCCCCATGTCAACAAACTCTATCTCGGAATTTCTTTCAATGTTTTTGACGGAGGCGCAAGAAAGTCAAAAATCGCTCAGGCAAGAATAGAGATGGAGAAAGCCCAGAGAGAAAAACTTGAAGCAGAAAAAGAAGTAGTCCTCAAAGGGTTTGAGGCGTACAGAGACTGCCTTGACGCAATTGAGGAATACAAAACTGCGAAACTCAATGTTCAGTCGTCTTCTGAAAACCTCCGCATCATTGAAGACCAATACAAAGAAGGGCTTTTAAAAACAACAGATTTTCTTGAAGCGGAAACTATTTACTCTGAAAGCAGATTCAAAGAAATAGAAAGTCTTCACAAGATAGTTATAGCTCAAGCCAAAGTCGCAGCGATGACAGGCGATGATTTGAAAACTTATTTATCTGAAGAATATTAAGGAGGAGTTATGGCTTTGCAAAAAAAACACGCGGCTCTTTTAATTTTGCTTTTTCTGGTCATAGCGGGATCGCTTTTCGGATACCTTCGCTACAAGCACTCAACCACTTTCGTAAAGACAGAAGACGCTTATGTAAAAGGAAGTATTTATCAAATATCTTTCAAAACATCGGGAAAAATAAAAGAAGTTCTTGTCAAAGACAATGTTGAGATAAAAAAAGGAGATTTGATAGCGGTTCTCGAGCCGGATGATTACGATTTGAATATAAAAACCGCTGAAAACAAATTGAGCGAAGCAATTTCAGGCGTTGATACAAGCAAAGCGCAGATAGCGCAGGCAAAGGCAAACATAAAAACCATAGAAAGCCAACTTGAACTTGCCCAAATTGAAAGAAAGCGTGCAGAAGCGCTTTTCGCAAAAGAATCTATTCCAAAACAAAAATATGATCAGGCAGTGACTCAAGAAAAAGTTCTTCTCTCTCAACTTGAAGCCGCCAAAAAAAGTCTTGAAACAGCCGTTGCTTCTCTGAAAACCGCTGAAGATAAGGTAAAAACCTCTGAAACTGCCGTAGAGAACGCAAAACTATTGAGGTCTTACTGCGAGGTTTACGCTCCCGTCAGCGGTGTTGTTACCAAGAAAAATGTCCAAATAGGGCAGGTCGTTCAGGCGGGACAGCCAATTTGCGCAATAGTTCCCCTTGAAACGCAAGCCCTTTATGTGGAAGCAAACTACAAAGAAACCCAACTCAAAAGAGTGAAGGCGGGACAAAAGGTGAAATTTTGGACAGATGCTGACAAATCTTTGATTTTTGAAGGAGAGGTTGAGAGCGTTTCCCCCGGAACAGGCGTAGTCTTTTCGCTCTTTCCTCCGGAAAACGCAACAGGAAATTGGGTAAAAATAGTCCAGAGAGTTCCCGTGAAGATAAAAATCAAGCCCGAGCAAAAAGGTTTAGAAATTTTAAGATTGGGGCTTACTGTAACCTGTGAAATTGACACCACAAAATAGGCGACAACTATGGCGATGAAGACAGACAACAAATACCTTATTGCGTTTACCACTATGCTTGGCACCTTCATTGAAGTGGTTGACACTTCCGTCGCCAATGTTGCGCTTCCCCATATGGCTGGCACTTTTGGGGCGGGAACAGATGAAATAACTTGGGTTATAACCTCATACCTTGTGGCAAACGCAATCATACTTCCCCTTACCGGATGGATAGGAAATTTTTTTGGAAGAAAGAGGGCTTACCTTTTCTGCCTCGTTCTTTTTACACTCGCCTCCTTTGGCTCTGGAGCGGCTCCATCGCTCTATTTCCTTGTTCTTATGAGAGTCATTCAGGGGCTCGCAGGAGGCGCTATGGTTCCGATGTCTCAGGCGATCCTCCTTGAGACATTTCCAAAGGAGGAACACGGAAAAGCGATGGCGCTTTTTGGCGTTGGAGTAATCTTTGGACCAATAATCGGTCCGACGCTCGGAGGATGGATAACAGACAACTGGTCATGGCCCTGGATTTTTTACATCAACATTCCTGTAGGGATTGTCGCTTTCATTTTGGGATATTTTTTAATTGAAGACCCAAGTTACCTTAAAAAAGAGAAAGGGAAGGTTGACTACTATTCTTTCTTTTTTGTAGCGTTGGGTCTTGGAAGTCTTGAAATAGTTTTGAACAGAGGCGAAAGATACGATTGGTTTCAAAGCGGGTTCATAAGATTTTGGGCGGTTATGGCTGGGATAGGGATTTTTCTTTTCATCTGGCGCTCTCTCACCGCAGAGAATCCCCTTGTCAATCTGTCAATAATGAAAAACAAAGAATACGCAGCGGGAACGACTCTGATATTTCTTTTAGGATTTGGGCTTTACGGCTCTTTCGTTATGCTTCCCCTTTTCTGCCAGCATTTGCTCAACTACACAGCCACTTGGGCGGGGCTTGTTATTTCTCCCGGTGGCTTTGCCTCGCTTCTTGCTATGGCTGTTGTCGGAAATCTTGTCGGCAGGATAGACACGCGCTTTCTTGTTATGACGGGAATCATCTTTAATGTGATTTCTCTTTACATCCTAACTTTTATTAACCTTTCTTCAAATTTCCATTTTCTTATGATGTCAAGACTTATGCAAGGTTTTGGGCTCGGGCTTCTCTTTGTCCCGATAACGGTTTCCGCTTATACCAGAATCCCCAAACATCTTATGGGGCAGGCGACAGGGCTTTTCAACCTTATGAGAAACGAGGGCGGTTCAGTGGGAATCGCTATTTCAACAACAGTTCTTTCACAAAGAAGCCAGTTCCACCAAAGCAGGCTGATAGAAAATATGACGCAATATTCGCAGGAGTTTCTTGAGAAAGGCAAAATGGCCGCCCATTATCTTTTCG
>JAAZNT010000061.1 GCA_012798145.1 Thermoanaerobaculaceae bacterium
AGGAATCTCGTATTGAATTATTACAGTGTCCTTGCTTGCATAATTGAAACTTTTCTGTTTTCCCCTTTTTTCCTCGAAAAGTTTCAAAATATTTCCTATGTATTCACTCCTTGTAAAAACCGTCACATCGGCATAAGGCTCGTAAAATTCTTCAATAAGATGAGGTTCAGGCAGTTTTGAAGGACTGTCAATCTCAACAATCTCCCCCTTTTGAGTCTTAATTTTATAAACAACATTTGGTGCAGTTGTAATTAGGTCTAATGAAAACTCAATCTCGAGCCGCTCTTGAACTATCTCCATATGGAGAAACCCCAAAAATCCGCATCTGAATCCAAATCCAAGTGCCTCTGAAGTTTCCGGCTCATATACAAAAGACGAGTCGTTTAAACTTAATTTCTCAAGGGCATCTCTTAATTTGGGATAATCATTTGGGTCAACAGGATAAAGACCAGCAAACACCATCGGCTTGACTTTTCTGAACCCCGGAAAGGGCTTTTCACAAGGGTTGTTGCTTAATGTTACAGTGTCGCCGATCATTATTTCTTTCGGGTCTTTTACTCCCGCAATAAGAAAACCGACTTCCCCTGCTTCAAAACTCTTGACTGAAATCGGGGCTGGCGAAAATTTGCCCAATCCCTCAACTTCATGTTCATTTCCAGAAGCCATAAATTTAATCCTATCTCCTACTGAAATTCTTCCGTCAACAACTCTTATCAGGATTATCACTCCCCGGTAAGAGTCATACCAAGAATCAAAAATAATCGCTTTCAATGGAGAATCGGAATTACCTTTTGGATGCGGAAGCTTTTTGACAATCGCTTCAAGAATCTCTTCTATCCCCTTTTTTTCTTTTGCTGAAGCAAGAATAGCGTCTTTTGCGTCAAGCCCTATAACATCTTGTATTTCCTGTTTAACCCTTTCAGGCTCGGCGGAAGGAAGGTCTATCTTGTTAATAACCGGAACAATTTCAAGACCGAGATCAACTGCAAGATATGCGTTTGCAAGAGTCTGCGCCTCTACCCCCTGCGAAGCGTCGACGACCAAAAGCGCCCCTTCACAGGCGGCGAGAGCCCTTGAAACTTCATAATGGAAATCAACATGCCCCGGAGTGTCAATAAGGTTTAAAAGGTATTCTTCGCCGTCTGGAGCGTTGTATTTCAGAGATACTGTATGAGCTTTTATCGTTATTCCTCTTTCTCTTTCAAGGTCCATTCCGTCAAGAAACTGCTCCTGCATTTCTCTCGGGCTGACCGCTTTTGTCGCTTCCAAAATTCTGTCGCTCAAAGTCGTTTTTCCATGGTCTATATGAGCGATTATTGAAAAATTCCTGATTCTGCGTTGTTCCATTTTCATTTACCTTTGAATTGTTTCATTCTTTGGAAGTTTGCTCCAATCAAGCTCTGATCCCCTGTGGCTATGTGGAATGCCGAATGCCACAAGAACCGCAATAAAGGCGAAAAGAGCCGCCCACCTTTTCATTTTTTGGTTATTCTTGAAAAAGAAAAGCGCTGGAATCCAGCAAAGAACCGCAACCAGAGTTTTATTATCGGTCATATCCTGACCAAAAGGATATCCCGTCCAGAAAGCCCCGAAGGCATATTTTTGAACGATAGGACCCAAAATCAATCCTCCAACAAGAAGAAAAGTAAAAGTAATTATACTATCTTTCGTTGTGTCTTGGTTCAAAATTACCTTAAAGAACACCCTGAAAGCAAAAAGAAGCCCAAGGAATATAAAAACAATATGGGGGATCATAATGAAAAAAGGAACCCTGCCTCTAAATCTCATTATCACGGGTTTTGGAGGAATGGTAGTTTGATCTTCCCCTTCCCTTAACTGAATTTGATATTCAATTTTTCCCGCTGGCGGCTGAGTGGGGATACTGCCTATCAAAAAGCCCTTTTCATTTTTCATTTCAATGACAACCCAATCATCATTTGTGGGATACCTTTTGTAAGCGATGCTTCCTTTAATATCTTCTTTTTTTGCTTCAATTTTCACTTCTGCATCTTTACCGCACACTTCAGACCTGTAAAGTTTGTATTTTATTTCCGCGCCGTTAAGAGTTGTTTTGCCTCTCACAGGATATGTCGGTCCCGTATGTCCTTGATAAACAGCAAATAAGATCGTGCCGATAAAAGCGACAAGCGTTATTGTCAATTCTTTTTGTTTCACTCAGAAACCTTTCTTGAGCCAAAAATTATTTTTAATTTGACTTCTTTGCCATCCCTTATTACAACTGCTTCAGCTTCATCTCCCGGCTTATGCTCCTGAAGAACATAAGTATAATCATAAAT
>JAAZNT010000062.1 GCA_012798145.1 Thermoanaerobaculaceae bacterium
AACCGTCTTGCAGCAATTGACAAAACAACCGCCCTTGCAACATTGTGGAATCCTAATGTGGCAAACACTGTAAGGGGGCTTGCAATAAGCGGCTCAACTCTTGTTGTCGTCGGAGAGTTTACAACTGCATCTGGAGTTACAAGAAACAGAGTTTGTTCTTATGATATGACAAGCGGCAATTTAACAAACTGGAATCCAAACGCAAACAATAATGTATATTCTGTGGCTATTTATGGCAACATTGCCTATATTGGCGGGACATTTACGCAGGTGAGTTCTCAAACAAGGAACAGAATCGCCGCTCTTGATTTGACAGCCACATCTACCCCGTTTACAACATCTTGGAATCCTAACATTTCAGCCCCTACAGGAGTTACGCCTTCCGTTAATTCAATTGCTGTCTCTTCCGATGGATTAAGCATTTATGCCGGGGGGCTTTTTACAACGGTTGGCTCTGCGACAAGAAGCAACCTTGCAAGAATAAACTCTTCAGACGCTCTTGTTGACGCTTTTGACCCCGTTGTTTCCTCCACTGTCAAATCTTTAGCGGTTGATTCAAATTATGCAGCTGTGGGCGGTGATTTTACAAGCCTTAACGGCTATTTAAGAAACAGACTTGCCCAAATTGACCTCTCCACTGGAGAAGCAACAGATTTCAACCCAAACATAACGATATCAAGCGGGACTGCAGGAGTTTACGCTCTTGAAATTTATGGAGGAACTTTGTATTTTGGCGGCTCCTTCACTTCGGTAGGCGCCACGGCAAGAAATAGAATAGCTGCAATTGATATCGCTTCTCAGACTTTGACAACTTGGAATCCAAATTCTGGCGGGATAGTGAGAACACTTCTTCTTTCTGGTGACACGCTTTTTGTGGGAGGAGAATTTACATCTATCGGAGGACAGACAAGAAACAGACTCGCGTCTTTTGATTTGACCACTGGAAGCGTTACATCCTTCAACCCAAATATGAGCGGAACGGTTTACACCCTTGCTATTGACGGCTCAACTCTTTATGCTGGCGGCGCTTTCACACAGGTAAACGGCTCAACTGCAAGGAACAGGCTCGCCGCCCTTGATATTGCTTCAGGAACAGCGACTTCATTCAATCCGAATATGAGTTCAAATGTGAGATGCTTGATTGTAACACCCACATTGGTTTACGCAGGTGGTGATTTTACTACTGTTGCTGGTGGAAGCACAACAAGAAATAGGCTTGCATCATTTGACAAAACAACTTCAGAAGCAACATCTTTTAATCCAAACATCAATAGTTCGGTTTACTCAATTTACCTTGACGAAGCGGCAAACCTGATATATGCAGGAGGGACATTTTCCACAGTAAATAGTTCTGTGACAAGAAGCAGACTCGCTGCTTTTGACATTTCAACAGGAAATGTTAATACAAATTGGAATCCGAATGCTGATAGCGATGTTTATTTCTTTTTGAAAGACGAAAACGGGCTTTCAATAGGAGGAAATTTCACAGCAATTAAAGGCATCAAAAGAAATTGCCTTGCTTTCGTGCCGGTTCTTGGGAATCAATGTTCAACAAATGGAACTCTTCTCTCCACGGAAAAATTTTCCACTTATCAGTGGTACAAAGACGGGAATGCCATAAGCGGAGCGATAAACCCGACATATATGGCGACATCTCCGGGAGTTTACAAAGTTTCGGTAACAAGAACAGGAGGCTGCATCGGAGAGTCCTCTGAATTTACTGTTTATTCCTCAAGCCCTCAGCCAGAAATATCGGGACCATCAACCGGTTGCACAAACCCCGGCGTTGTTCTTTCAACAATTCAGTCTTACTCCTCATATCAATGGTATCTTGATGGCAATATAATTTCTGGAGCAACAAGTCAAAATTACACGGCTACCACAAGTGGCTCATATACTGTTTCAGTCACAGACACTTATGGATGCTCCGCGCTCTCTCCCGCTCATCTTGTTACTCTTGAAAATTGCGGAGGCGGAGGAGAAGTATCATCAAAAACCTCTCTATATCCCCTTAGAATTTTAAAAGACGCCAATTCATCAACAGGTTTCTACATCTATTTTGAAAAAGTTTCAGGTTCACAAGGTTACAACATCTACGAAGGAAATGTTGGAACATACTACTCCCACGGCAACGCTTCTGGAAATATTTGCAGCGCCTCCGTTCAAGATATGGGTAATGGTGAAATGAGAATGGAATTCCCTGTATCGACTGGAAACCATTACTATCTTGTAACCCAATTTACATCAGGAGTTGAAGGTCCAAGCGGATATAATTCAAACGATGTAGAAATAGATCCCGCACAAAGCACCTGTGTGCCTTAGTTTTATTAGGGGAAGGAGAAATCCTTCCCCTTTTCTATTTTATTTCTGAAACAATTTTCCAGCCTTCGCTGAGAGTTCTGATCTTCAATTCTGCGCTTGGAAGGGAAAAAGAAACTGACCTGCCTGCACTCCCGCCAGTTTCGTTCCACACTACTTTTATTTTCAAATGTTCCAATTGTTTTCTTATTTCCTCAACATTTCTTTTGCCTATTGCTGTAGGTCCATCTTCGGCGGCTGAAAAAATAGTCGCTCCTCCAATAATTCCCGCTTTTAAGGAAAAAAAATCTTTTGAATTTTCCATCCCGACCATTTTCAAAAGAGCTTTTATTGCTTCGTCTCCATATTTTGCCGGAAGTTCATTCGTAAAGTCTTGAGGAAGGCGTGGTCCCGGCAAAAGGATGTGTGCAATTCCCGCAGTTTTTGTTCTTGTGTCATAAAAGATTAGCCCGACACAGGAGCCCAAGCCGTAAATCGTCAAGGTTCCTTCTTCTTTGATGACTCCTATTTCTCCGATTCCTATTGATGACGGCGATTTACTATTCTTCAAGAAATTCTCTCACTTCCGGTTTGATATACTTCTCTTCGAGGTTAAATCTTTTTAATTCATTTTTTATAATTTCCGCTTTTTCTTCCGCTTCAATGTCTCTTTTCACAATAAGGACATTTTTTCCTTTTACAATGCATAAACCGCCGTTGCTCTTTATCCTTTTCGTTTCTCTAAATTCGACATCAATAGTTGGAAGAACCAATTTAAGTTCTTCGAGTAAATTTTCCCACTCTTTCTTTCGCCTTGATTTCATATAAAAGCAAAACCACTAAGTTTATACAATTTTATTTCTTAACTTTTTTTGCGCCGGTAAAAGCCGCCGCCTCAACAAACTTCAATCTGATCATACCAAAGCCAACTATCATTCCAGATTTTACGGGAGCCTGAATTCCCGATTGAATTTTTTTGTTGTTCACAAATGTTCCATTCAGCGTTCCCGGCTCCTCTACCAAATAAAACATACCATTGTTATAAATTAGTTTTGCGTGCCTTCTTGAGACAGACCTTACAGTGTCAAGGTCCGTCAGGTCAACATCAGGAGTGTGCCCTGTAACAGGATCATTTCTTCCGATCAAAGTAATTTCTTTCCAGATTGGGTATACTTTTAGCGTTTCTTCATCCATAAACTGGGCAAGGACTGGTGGCTTTTCTTCTTCTTTTTCTTTATCCTTTTCCCCTTTATCCTCTTTTTCCGTATCTTTTCCTATTTCAAGAGGAACAGTCTTTTTGTTGCCGTTAACTGTGCTCAGTGCCTCAAGTTTTGCCATAGTTTCTCTTAATCTTGTTGAGAATTTTCTTAGCATTCTTACGGCAATTTCAATGTTTTGGCGAATCATCTGATCAAAGATAGTGGCGTTTATAACAATAAGTTCGCCGTCCTCTATCATCACTGCGTTTGCAGTTCTTGGAAGCGATTCAAGAAGACTCATCTCTCCGAAGAAATCGCCTTTTTCCATAACTTGGCTAAAAACTTTTTCTCCATTTATTTCTTTGAAAATTTCAACTTTTCCGCTCTGAATTACAAACATTTCAGAGCCTTGTTCCCCTTCTTTAAAAATCACATCGCCCTTTTGATAAGGAACAGCGTATTCTTTAAGTGGATTCGCCATTTTAATCCTCCGCCTTTTTTATTTTAACCCAAAAGAGAAAAGATGACAACATTAAACTTGCAGAGGAACAATGCAGAATTTATTTACATCAACAACTCCTTTGTCTGTCAACCTTAATTCCGGAATAACTGGAAGAGCGATAAAGGAAAGCGTCATAAAGGGAGAAGGAAGTTTACATCCCATCTCTTCTGCCTTCCGGTGAAGCAACTTAAGATTTTGCAAAACATCTTCTATTCTGCTGAAAGTCATTAATCCGGCAACCTCAAGAGGGAGTTTATAGATGTCAACGCCATCAAAAGCGACTATTCCACCTCCTATTTCTTCAAGCGATTTAACTGCTTTTAAAATATCTTCAGGAGTTTTTCCAACTGCCACAATATTGTGGCTGTCGTGGCTTACAGTTGAGGCAAGCGCTCCTTTTCGGAGATTAAAACCCGAAACAAAGCCCTTTCCTACATTTCCATTCTTTCCGTGTCTTTCGATAACTACGGCATAGTTGATTCCGCCGTTTTTGGTCTTTTCAATATCAACAATTTCTTCTTTAGTCAAAATTTGGTCACCAAAAATCTTTATTGCTCTAACTTTCCCTTTTTCTTGAAATTCCATTTTATTTGCAAGGTTTTCTGGTATTTTTACTGAGGAAAGAACTTTTTTATCTTTTCTCGCTTTAATTTTCTTTAACATTTGTCCGTTCTTGGCACAAAGTTCTCCTTTGTAAAAAACCATTTCCGCTTCAAAGTTTTTCAGGTCCTTCAAAACCACAATATCAGCAGAGTAAGATGGCGCCAAAGCCCCTTTGTTTTTTAGCCCCATAAATAGAGCGGGGTTAATTGTGACAAGCTTTATCGCTTCTATGGGATCAACTCCCCAAGCAACCGCTTTCCTTAAAGC